>NZ_JACSQR010000035.1:0-27530 GCF_014836505.1 Psychrobacter communis | reverse complement strand
ATTTTATGGCTGCCACCTTACAGTCCTGATTTGAATCCTATCGAGCAAATGTGGGCTTGGGTCAAACAAAAACGTAAGGAATGGCGGCTAGATTGTGTTGACACACTGTTCTTTTATTTCTTATGGCTGTGTGGCGATTTATAAGTTCTTTGACTATAGCATCCATTTTTCATCTTTATTTTTCTAAGATTTTAGACCGACTGTTGAATAAAAAAGCATTTATTTATGCTATATGTTGAATATAAATGTTATTAAAGCAACGTTTAGTATTAATAAGTAGTCATTTAAAATAAACATATATTGCTTTGATGACGAAATTAGCCTATGATGTAACCAACTTAATACAATAAATATAAACATTTATAAATCAATAATATAACAAGCCAATTTGTTACTTCTAAATGCCTTGTTGCTCTATTTTTTCTAAAATGAGTATGGTTGTCTTAGCTACATTTACCTGATAATAGGGAGAAGCTGATTGTCAACAGTGAATGATTCGACAAATCCAGTAACGCCAGATCTCTGCCAGCTTGTATATCTGAGCCACATTACGTCGACTGGTCTTGCAAGTGCGAGTACGCTTAATGACATCGCAGAGGTCGCGATTGAGCGTAATCAAGCCGATAACATTACCGGTATCCTTTGCTACGGCAATGGCTACTTTTTCCAATGTGTAGAAGGGTCAGAACAAGCGTTGACCAATCTGAAAAATCGCTTGTTGGTCGATGATCGACATAAAGATTTAAAAATATTGGATTTTTCGGCGATTGCTGAGCGCCGTTTTGCGGGTTGGTCGCTACGCTCGATCACTCTTGAGCGCTGGATGATGAATGAGCCAAAGCTAAAATCTTTTATGCCATTTAAGCCCCATACTTGGGAAGTTAATGGCTGGCAGCAATTTTTAGATATTCTGCAAGGTTATTATGAAGACCAAGAAAAGACTGGTGAGCTTGATACCCAGCCGATAAAATACAGTACGCTAGGGGTGACCTTAGGTAAAGTCGTCGGTCAGCATCAAGCGTTTTTCTTAATTCAAAGTGTCTTAGCGGGCTTAATCGTGTTGGCGCTGCTTTGGTTGATGTTAGCCGATAAGATTTGGTAAATTGTTCTAAATAATGAACGCGTAGATATTTAAAAAGCCAGCATTCAGTGCTGGCTTTTTGCTGCGAGAAAATAATATAAATCACGTTCGATTTATTTATGAGTATTTATAGATATTGATGGAAAACAGATATAGTCAAAATATTCTAAAAACGCTACGGTATTGCTGATATCAATTTTCGCTCACTATAGGTATTCGTGAAAAAATAAGCATAAAAAAACCCCACTCATATTTCTATGAGTAGGGTTTTGCTGGTGTGCTTATCAGTCTTATTTATGCTTGATAGCAAATTTGCTAATAAGTGACGCCAAATAGTGGCGTCCCCAGGGGGATTCGAACCCCCGTTACCGCCGTGAAAGGGCGGTGTCCTAGGCCTCTAGACGATGGGGACTAGTAACAACGCTTCAGCTGCTTTCACCATTTATGCCGAAGTGGTGCGTATTTTAATGGCGACCGCGCTTGCTGTCAAGCCTTTTTCGACGTCTTTTTGAAATTAAGTATCTTTTTTTAAGCGCGCGCCGTGGATGTAGGTCTTTTCGCTTTAAATGATGGCGAATCCACAACGACGTACAAGCGCTAATAGTTAACGCCAGTAGCATGTAACCGATAATGGTGGCCCATAATTTAACCTGTGGTTCCATAACAAAGTCCCTTTTTGTTAAGCTCATCTAATCCATAATAGATGATTAACTATAGATAACACTATTCATTAAGTTTAACAATGCAAAGGGCGTATGCTTTATTTTACTTGGCGTCGTCAGCGTTACTATCGACAGTGCTGTTAGCGGCTGTCTCGGTATTTTCCTGCTCGTTATGGATAGCGTTCGCGAGCATCGGGTAGCTATTTAAAATATGACAAAACAGTTCAGCCGTCTTTTGGGTATCATAGAGCGCTGAATGCGCGTCATTACCATCAAAATCAAGCCCAGCAGCCTTACAAGCACGCGCGAGTACCGTTTGTCCAAATGCCAATGCAGACAGCGTCACGGTATCGAAAACTGAGAAGTTGTGAAACGGATTATGGTTTTTGCTGTTGGTACGCAACACTGCCGCATTTAAAAACGCTAAGTCAAAATGGGCATTATGGCCAATCAAAACGCATTGACGGCAGTCTTCAGCGCGGCGTACTTCTTTTAAGCCTTTAAAAATACGGCGCAGCGCCGTTTTTTCATCTTCGGCAATGGCTTTACGCAGTGGATTATTAGGATCGATACCGGTAAAGGCAAGCGCGCTTGGCTCAAGATTTGCGCCCTCAAAAGGCTCGATATGGGCGTTAAATGCCTCTCCTGGATAAAATACACCTTGCTCATCAAGTAGTACAGGAATACAAGCAATCTCTAATAAGGCGTCGGTTTGCGCATTAAAGCCTGCGGTTTCGACATCGACGACAACAGGCAAAAACTTACGAAAACGCTCTTTTAAGCACATGGGTGCTTGTTCATCTGTTGCGCCGTTACTATCGGCAGTAGCGCTTGAGCTTGAGGTAGTAGTAAGACAGGCATTTTCCGTATTAGCCAAATTGTTTCTAGGTAAGCCGGCATCATTTTGAATGGTCATATCAGGTTAAATCGCTTTTATCAGTCGTGCTGTGGTATTGAATGAAATAAACAATAAATATCCTATGATACGAGGTTTACTTTTGCTAAGCGAATTGGCGTTTTAGCAAAAGTGCAGACCTAGCATAGGATATGAAATAAATGCAGGCAAATAGCGTTATGTCACTGCTGTTAAGCTTTAATAGACCAAGGTAACGTCTCTCCCGCCAACAGCGGCTTTAATGACGCGCCATCAAAATAAGGGTAATTGGTCGGTACTTGCATCGGCGTGTTTATCAACGTGATGGTACTCTCATTTACTGGCAAACCATAGAACTGGGCGCCAAAGCGGCTGGCAAATCCTTCAAGCTTATCTATTTTACCCACACTATCAAAAGCAGTGGCGTATAGCGGTAAGGCATTAGCAGCACTATAGCAGCCAGCACAGCCGCAAGCCGATTCTTTTGCGTTTGTTGCATGCGGCGCCGAATCTGTGCCTAAAAAGAATTTTGGATTGCCACTGGTAGCGACATCCAACAATACTTTTTGATGGCTTTCACGTTTTAAAATAGGCAGGCAGTAAAAGTGCGGCTTGATACCGCCAACCAATAAATGATTGCGATTAAACATTAAGTGCTGCGGCGTAATGGTCGCAGCAATTTGATTGCCTTGTTCTAAGACAAAGTCGGCGGCATCACTGGTGGTTATATGCTCTAGCACAATTTTCATCGTCGGAAATTTGACGATGATTTGTGCCAACACTTCGTCTAAAAAGCGCTTTTCACGGTCAAAAATATCGACATGGTCATGCGTGACTTCGCCATGGAGCAGTAGTGGTAGATTGTATTTTTCCAGCGCTTCAAAGACATCGACGCAGGCATTAATATCGGTGACACCGTCGGCAGAGTTGGTCGTTGCGCCAGCAGGGTAGAGTTTGACCGCTTGCACGATACCAGATTTTGCCGCCATTTCGATATCCTGAGCAGTGGTTTGATCGGTGAGATACAAGGTCATGCGTGGGTCAAAAGCTGCTTTACGCTCCGCACTCAAATCGCTTGCTGCTAAATGCTGCAGGATGCGCTCACGGTAGGCTTGCGCCGCATCGATATTTTTAACAGGCGGTACCAAGTTTGGCATACAGATGACGCGGTTAAAACTCTGGGCGGCGTGTGGAACGGTAGTCGCCAACGCTTTATCATCGCGCAAATGAATATGCCAATCATCTGGCTGCAGTAGGGTTAATTCTCTAATCAAATCGGTCATAGTATCGTCGCGCTCTATATCTTTATACGGCAGTAAAAGGGAGTCTAGCTGAGCTGCTATCATAACAGATTTGCCTACTTGACTAAATATGCGGCGAAATATCTGTACATAAAAGCGTTATGATTTCGTTGATAAGTAACCAGCGCCTATATATGCATTCATGCTAATTTTCGGTGAAAACCTAGCACCGAATGGCGCTGATACTTTTGCCGCACGTAAATATGATGTACACTGAGCAGGCAATCTATTTTTTATTTATTTCATCCTATCCTGCGCATTTTTATTTCTCATTAAATGTATTCGATAATAAATTCTTATATTAGGAGTTATTCATGGCTCAGCTTGATCCAAAAAATATTAATAAAATCGTCTTGGCCTATTCCGGCGGTCTTGACACCTCAATCATCGCCAGATGGCTACAAGAAACCTATGATGCAGAAGTGATTACGTTCACCGCTGACATCGGTCAAGGTGAAGAAGTTGAGCCGGCGCGTGCCAAAGCTGAAGCGATGGGTATCAAGCATATCCATATCGAAGACTTACGTGAAGAGTTTGCCCGCGATTATGTGTTCCCGATGTTCCGCGCCAATGCCATTTACGAAGGCGAGTATCTGCTCGGGACTTCTATCGCGCGTCCTTTGATTGCCAAGCGTTTGGTTGAAATTGCTAAAGAGCATAACGCTGATGCTATCAGTCATGGTGCGACTGGTAAAGGTAATGACCAAGTACGTTTTGAGCTTGGTGCCGTTGCTTTATCACCTGACGTGGTCACCATTGCGCCGTGGCGTGAGTGGGATTTATCAAGCCGTGAAAGCTTGATGAAATATGCCGAAGAACATAATATCGCTATCGATTATGCCGGCAATAAGAAGAAATCTCCGTACTCAATGGATGCCAACTTACTGCATATCTCTTATGAAGGCGGCATCTTAGAAGACCCATACGCCGAAGCTGAAGAGGATATGTGGCGCTGGTCAGTCAGTCCAGAAGAAGCACCTGACGAAGCGCAATATCTAGAATTAGAATACAAACAAGGTGATATCGTTGCCATCGATGGCGAAGCGCTTAAGCCTTATGAAGTAATGATTAAGCTGAATGAGATTGGCGGTAAGCACGGTATTGGCCGTTTGGATATCGTCGAAAACCGTTATGTCGGTATGAAATCACGCGGCTGCTATGAAACCCCAGCCGGTACCATTATGTTAAAAGCCCACCGCGGTATCGAATCATTAACCCTTGACCGTGAAGCGGCGCATTTAAAAGATGAGCTGATGCCACGTTACGCTAAAATTATCTATAACGGCTATTGGTTTAGCCCTGAGCGCATGATGCTACAAGCCTTGATTGACAAATCACAAGAATATGTCAACGGTACCGTACGCGTCAAATTATACAAAGGCGCGGTTAGCGTCGTCGGCCGTAAGTCAGACGATTCACTGTTTGATGAAAAAATCGCCACTTTTGAAGATGATGCCGGTGCTTATGATCAAAAAGATGCCGAAGGTTTCATCCGTTTAAATGGTCTACGTTTGGCGATTGAAGCCAGCCGTGGTCGTGATTTATCGAAGTAAGCATATTTTTTTAGATTGTTCTAAATAAAGTATGAATAAAAAAAGGCGCTAATAAGTTAGCGCCTTTTTTTTGGTTTTTTAAGGGTTGTTCAACTACTTTCGTCTACTTCAAAATTTATCTATGAATTATTCTTATTGAGACGCTTTTGGTTCTTCAGCGCCATCTTCATCATCGTCTACCATAACAATCGCCACATCTTGCTGTTGGCGCTCCTTGATAAGATCTTGCTCGATGACTTCTTCTGTGGCCAATTTGATACCGTCAGATTTTTGGCTTTGATATTTGAGCGCTGCTAGCCCGCCAAGTACGCCAATAACCGCAATAATGATTAGGATAACGGGATTTTTCCAGAGCGGTATAGGCGCGTCGTATTCAATCGGCTTTTCACTGGTGGTGGTCGGCGTATTGTCGTTATTGCCGCCAATTAGACCTAAGCTTACCAAAGGTGGTTTTGGTGCGCTGGCAGGCTCGGAGGTAATTCTTAGGCGGTTGCGCTGCAAATATATTTCTGAAATTTTCGCCAGTTGCAACAGCCAACGCTGGTGCGGCAAGCTTATGGCTGACATTTCGGCAAACACCAATAAGTCATTGTATTTACCTTGTTGAGCATTGGCAGGTGAGCGCCCAATGACCTTTAAATAATTGCCCGTCGCTAGTTGCATGTCTTGGACAAGCTCATGGTTTTCAGTTTTAAACGTCGTCAACTCGTGCCAATAAGGGTCAAAAGCGGGCGGAGTATCAGCGAGCTGCGCTGTGCTCAATAAAGTACGTTCTGTGGTGTTTCTTACTTCTGTCTCTACATCTACTTTTAAGTCTGACTGTAAAGCAGTTTCTGTAGAAGTGGTTGTTTTTTCATTCTCATTAGGTTCAGCTCGCTTGGTAGATTCTAACGCTGGTTTATTGGCCACAAAGCGCTCGACGGATAAAAACTGCGGCTGCAAGGCGAACCATTTGTCCAGCTCCTCATTATCAAGCTGGCTATATTCTGCTAAAATCGCCAGTTCACGTAAGACAATCACGCATAAAGAGGTGAGTAGTATTTGCACTTGCGGTGACGTCGCCTCAATGCGCTCTGCAATGTAATCACTGGCTTTGATCACGCGCACATTCTCATGAAAAATCGCATCGGCCACCTCTTGGCGATAATATAAAGTCGCATTGATGGTCGAAAAATTCATTGAATTATATCGTCTTAGTTCTTTGACGGCGGTACGAGTAAACAGTTTTTTACTCACTGCTTGGCCATCATTATGCTGCTGATAAGCAAGTAAGGCGCTGATAATCGCTTGCAAACTGGCATCCATCGCCAAACGCGCTTGCGGTAATGACAGCTTAGCCACGTCTGCCAATAATGACACCATCGGCTTGGTATCTTGATAGAGAAAATCATACATCGACACACGTGTCGGTGAAATAGTCGTCATAATCTGCTAGCATCAAAAAGTGTGCCCCTATATTACGGTGCCAAAAGCCTTGATACAATCCCTTAATAATAGAAAAACGCAAACATTTCGCTCACTATTTACTCTCAACGCAGTTGATAATAACCGCTGTAGATTTATGAGCGCTGGAAAATCTTATGACAAATAACGAAAGCTTTACCGAAGAGTTTAACGAAAATTCTGATGTGCGACTGGTTATTAACATTGCTCAGCAAACGTTAACGCTATATAAATACGATAAAGGAATGACTCAATATACGGTATCGACCGCTAAAAACGGTATTGGCAGCCAGCAAGATAGCGGCTGCACACCCCTTGGTAAGCACATTATCGCGGCAAAAATCGGCGGCAATGAACCCATGAACGCGGTATTTGTGGGACGCAAACCGACAGGCGAGGTCTATAGTGCAGAGCTTGGTAAACTGTATCCAGAGCGCGATTGGATATTAAGCCGTATTTTATGGTTACGCGGTCTAGAAGAGGGGTTGAATAAAGGCAGTAATGTTCACGGCGGCTGCGATACTTATCAGCGTTATATTTATATTCATGGCACACCAGACAGCGAACCAATGGGCGAGCCGCTCTCTCACGGCTGTATACGGATGCGCAATGAGGATATTTTGGAGTTATTTGAACAAGTGACCGAGGGCACAACTGTGACCATTATTGCTCGTTGATATTTACTCGAAAACACTACGCTTAAAAAACATCATGCTTAAAAAACATCATGCTTAAAAAACATCATGCTTAAAAAACATCATGCTTAAAAAACATCATGCTTAAAAACATTACGCATAAAAAAAGACAACGTACCTGATGGTCGCTGTCTTTTTTTGAATTATGTAAAGGTTAAGTTAATTATAAGTAAGATACAGGGTCAAAAAGCCAGTTTTAGTTTTTATTACCAGAACTTATCCGCAGATTTAAGCTTAGCTAAGCGTTTTTTAGACTTTTTCTGTGTATCTATTAAAGAAGCATTCAACCAGCCTGCGCCGTACAAGGCATTCGAGTCTGAGCTCGCTTTATGTTGATAGCACTGCTGATAATAAGTGGTATCAAGTTGTTGCCTAAGCGCTTGCTGTACTTTTACGAGATGTTTTAGGAAGCGCTTGCTTTTCTTTTTAGACTTTTTACTGTTGAGCTTTTTATTTTTGAGATTTTCATTGTTGATTAAGGGCGCTGCAAATTCACTAACGTAGCGCAATTTTTCAAGCTGTCGGTACAGTTTATACTGGGCTTGTTTTTCGTCCTTGGCTGGCAAATCTATATCCTTCGTCTGCAGACTTTGCGGCTCTCTACTTTCTAAATTAACGCCTTTTGATTTAACGCCTTCTAAGTTAATACTTTCTGAACTCACGCTCTCCAAATTGACACCAGTTAAATCTTTGCTATCCGCGTTAGCATTCCTAGCTTCATGGAGCTTACTCTCAGCTTTCAACAATTTTTTATAACGTTTGTCCAATGTTTTTCTAAGCTTATGAGCGGCGCGTTTATTCGCCTGTGGTTCAAGGTTGGGGTCACTCATGGTAAAGGCTATTAGCTCAAGCAACGTCAGTTGTAAATTATTGGCACGTACCGCATCGATAGGAGTGATTTTCGCCGCTTCAATTTCTGCCGACCAATCAACGCTTGGTGCCTCATGCGCTTGTAAGTAGGGCTCGATATGACTGGCAAGATAAGCAAGCTTGCGATAATCAGCCAGTAAAGTCGCTGTTTGTTTAAGAATAATCACCCAGTCAGGATTGAGCTCATCAGAGAAGCCTTTAAATAGCTTAAGCGCGGTACGTAAGCGCTGAATGCCGTTATACAATTGTAAAATATGCTCATTGTCCGTACTGCCTGCGACGATGGCGCTACTATTGGGTAGTATTTGCAATAGGCAATTATGTACGACTGCCCGTATAAATGCCGGCCTGCTGCTGTCTTTATCAACAGTTAGATCGCTAAGATTGGCGCTAACCGCTCGGCTATGTTGTTGCCCCGTAATTAATAAGCCACCGCGCTCGGCTTTGGTCACTGTAGACAAGCAGAGTTTATGGCGCTGACACCAGGTTTTGGCAGTCGTAAATAAAAAATCTACATCGCCTGATATCAGCTCAAACTCGATTTCTTGAATACTATCGCGCTGAGTATCATCTCTACCGTGGATAATCGCTCCGCAGTCGTATGCCATTTCAATCTGATTGCTGCTGTCCTTGTCGCTATTATCTGTGAGCAATCGCGTTATACGCTCGACATCGGTGACATATAAGCGGGTGAGCGTTTTAGCCAGTTTCGTTAATTTAAATGGTTCTAGAGCAGGGGCGATGGAAGTGTCTTGATAAATGCTCAAATCAGGCATGAGCGTATTGGTGTCCAACATGGCTTGGACTTGTTGGGTATCTAGTACCGCATTGTGCTCTAAACGCGCTGCAATACCGTCGCCACCCGCTTTGATGGTCTGCACCCACGCATCGCCTTCCTGACGAATACGTAAGCCAATACCCGCCTTAGCGAGCTGCTGATCGGGAGTGTCATAATAATGCGCGGCCAGCTGCGTGAGCTGTGAGGATTTAATATTCGCTTGGCGCATCAAACCTTTTAGGCGCGATTCTGGTACTAGAAACTTCAGCTCTATCTCTTGCATGATGGCTCCCGATTATAGTTATGAATGGTTAGTAATACCTGTTAAATAATTACCATCGTATGAAAGCTATCGAACAATGACAAGTAAAAGTTTTACTTTGGCTGATTAGCGGATACTAGGGCGTGTTCCCAGTTCAATCGATAGACATCTAAATGTGCTAAAAATGGCTATTTAATAACGCTATCGTTTTATACAGGGAAATTATTTAAAGCCAAAAAAAACCGCCCTACTAAGTAGGACGGCTTTTTTATAACGGGTACTTATAAAATATAACTATAAGTGAGCGATTATTAGAACTGGTTCATGGTGTTTTTGCCACCACCAGCTTTAAGGGCGTTTTCACCAGAGAAGATTTCTTTGTGATCATCGCCAAGGTCAGAACCCGCCATTGCTTGGTGTTTAACACAAGCGATGCCTTCACGGATTTCTTTACGTTGGACGCCAGCTGCATAAGCAAGCATACCTTCTTCACCGAAGTAGCCTTTAGCAAGTTCATGAACGCTAAGTGCAGTGGTGTGGTAAGTCGGTAGCGTGATTAGGTGATGGAATACACCCGCTTCGCGTGATGCGTCACGTTGGAAGTTCTTCGCAGCGATATCAGCAGCTTCATCAAGCTCAGTACCGTCGTAATCAGCACTCATCAAGTTGTCTTTGTTGTAGCTTGATACGTCTTTGCCTTCTTCTTCCCACTGAGCGATAACTTGCTTACGGAAGTTTAGCGTCCAGTTGAACGATGGGCTGTTGTTGTATACAAGCTTCGCTTTTGGCTGCTCTTCTTTAATACGGTCAACCATCATTTTGATGTGTTCTACGTCTGGAGTAGGTGTTTCGATCCATAGTAGATCAGCACCGTTTTCTAGAGCGGTGACACAGTCAAGTACGACGCGGTCGATGTTGGTTTCTTCGCGGAACTGATATAGACCGTTAGCTAGACGCTTAGGACGAACCAATTTGCCGTTGTGCTTAAGAAGGCTGTCATTTTCATTAGCTTCTTCGATGGTCACTTCTTCCATTTCTAGGAAGTCGATATATTGAGAAGCAAGGTCGCCTGGTTCATTTGATACTGGGATTTTTTGCGTGAGTGATGCGCCCTCACTATCAGTACGAGCAACGATAATACCGTCTTCAACGCCCAATTCTAGGAATGCATAACGAATCGCATTGATTTTTGCGATGTAGTCTTCATGCGGTACGGTTACTTTACCCGCTTGGTGACCACACTGTTTTGCGTCAGACACTTGGTTTTCAACTTGGATAGCACAAGCACCGGCTTCAATCATTTGCTTAGTTAGCAAGTAAGTCGCTTCTTCGTTACCGAAACCGGCATCGATATCAGCAATGATTGGCACAACGTGTGAATCGAAGTTTTCGATTTTTTCTAGGATAGCTGAAGTGTCTTGACCCGCTTCTTCTGCAGCGTTTAGCTCACGGAAGTAGTCGTTTAACACTTTAGCATCAGCTTGACGTAAGAAGGTGTAGATTTCTTCGATTAGTTTAGGCACAGACGTTTTTTCGTGCATAGATTGGTCAGGTAGAGGACCAAACTCAGAACGCAGAGCAGCAACCATCCAACCTGATAGGTAGATGTACGTTTTAGCGGTAGTGCCAAAGTATTTTTTCTTAGCGTACATAGTTTGCTGAGCAACAAAACCGTGCCATGCACCTAGAGATTGCGTGTACTGAGACGTATCATTGTCATAATCTTCCATGTCTTGACGCATGATTTTTGCAGTATACTTGGCGATATCTAAACCAGTTTTGAAACGGTTTTGCATCATCATACGTGCGGCATCAGTCTCGCTGATATTCTGCCAGTTACCGTGCTTTTGCTTTAGTTCACGTACTAGATCAATCGCTGATTTATATGCAGTTGACATCTATAGTCTCCTTGGTGGGGTGGGGATTAAAGGGGATGTAAATTACTTAAGTAAAATATGCAGATAAGTGTTGCTGGTAAAATAATGTTTCTTGAAAAGAAATACATTGGCAAAAGTAAAGTTCGGGATATAAACCTTTTACCTGAGCAATCTTTACTAAACTATAAGAAAATGATTATAAAAGCAAATAAAACCTGTCTTATTGGTCAGCTTTTATTTTTTAGATTTAATTGACGCTGTTTTAGTTAAGATGTGCTTGCCAGTTAAACCACTTATTAGCCTAAAGCGTATATAGCATCAATTCAAGCCTAAAAACTGCCGCGAGCAAAACGCCAAATTTATAAAAAACGGCTTGCATAATAAAGCTTACGTAATAGGTTTTCTGTCCATCTTTTAGTATAAAAATGCGATAAAATAGCAGGCATCATTGATTCGTTAAAAGCCGTACTGATGGCATAAGATTTGAAAATGACTTATCAGCGCTTGCTAAGCACTATAGCTAGGTTACCCTAATTTATCTAGTTTATGATTATTATCTTGGGTATTTCATTTGGTTATAGTATAGATATAACAATGGCTTAAGCAGGGTAAACTGGGGTATAATAAGCGTATATTAAAATTATTTAGATAGAAAAACGCTTGATTTAAGCAGTCGCAAAACAATTTTGTAAAATAATAGAACGGAAGATGCCGCGCTTTTTTAAGCTTATGGTGGCATTTATTCTACGGTAAAGAGAAATAGATATGAATTTGCAGCGGGTTGATTTGAATTTGTTGGTACATTTAGATGTACTACTACGTGAAAAAAACGTCACACGTGCAGCTGAGCAGCTCGGCATTACCCAGCCGGCGATGAGTAATATTTTGCGGCGCCTACGTAAGTTGTTTAATGACCCGTTATTGGTGCGCTCATCGGAAGGTATGACGCCGACCGAACGCGCGCTTGAGCTGCAGCCGCGTATTCGTGAGATATTAGCAGATTTGACGCAAGTGCTTGAGCCGCGTACTGAGTTTCGTCCTTATAGTACCTCGCGGGTTTTTCGTATTATGACCTCAGATTATGCTGAGGCGACTTTGGTGCCAAAACTGGTCAAAGCGCTACGCTCTGAAGCGCCCAATGTGATTTTGGATTTCTTGACGCCCTCTGATGTTTCCTACCGTGATATGGAACAGGGGCGCGTAGATTTAGCGATTAACCGTTTTAATGAGATTCCGCAAAGTTTCCACCAAGTATTGGTTTGGCGCGATACATTTAGCTGTTTGTTATCCGCTGAAGGGCCATATGCCAATCGTTTTAATTTAAAAAATTATCTCAAGGCGCAGCATGTTTGGGTGTCCAAAACAGGTATGGGCGTTGGCTTTGGGGTCAATCCAGAAAAATCAGGTGGGCTCGGTTCTATCGATCAGGCATTGCAACGCCTAGGTCAAAAACGCCAAATCAGCGTCTTTACCCGTCACTATCAAATGCCAGCGATGCTTGCCGCCAATAAAGACTTGATTGCGACCTTGCCGACGCGGGTGGCGAGAATGCAGGCCAATAATGACAGTATCATTATGGAAGAGCCACCATTCTTTATCCCTGAGTTTGAGCTGACGATGGCGTGGTCACCATTGTTACAGCATCACCCAGCGCATCGTTGGTTACGTCAGCTGATTATGCATGTAGCACGGCAAGTAGTCGCCGAAGAAGAGAATCCGCCACCAGAGATTCCAGTCATTAACCATTTGTTTTAGCACAACCTTTAAAAAACCAGCCCATGATAAATGCGCTGGTTTTTTTATTGCCTCCATTTTTATATCAAGCTTTTTTAAATTAAGAAGCTCTTTGAATCAAAAGGTTCTTTAAATTTAATTTCTTAAAATAAAATCAGTTTTTATAATGGCGTCACACTATTAACATCTTATGCACACTTCTTCATAACTTGTAAAACTACCGCTGGTGCATTTTGTTATGCTAAATGGACATTAAGAAAAAAGACAACTAAAGCGAGCATTGTTAAGTGATTCGATAATATCGACACACTTAACGATAGAATATTTCTTAGTCATCATGGCTCGTTTAATAAGTATCCATTACATAATAAGCAGATAAATAAGGACAATTATCATGGCAGATATTACCACTGTGAATCCAGCAACGGGCAAAGACATTAAAAATTACACTTATATGAGCGATGATGAAGTGAACAAAATCATCGATGCCTCGCACGAAGCGTTTTCAAAATGGCGTTTGGTTAGTGCCGATGAGCGCGCCAAAGTCATTAACTCGATTGGCGAGACGCTACTGAAGTATAAGGACGAGCTTGCGAAGCTAATGACTGAAGAGCGTGGTAAGACCTTAGAGGCAAGCTTAGCTGAAGTAGATTTATGTAAAGCGATTTGTGATTTTACCGCGGGTGAAGGCGTTGCTGCTTTAGCTGACGACGAACGCGATATCGAAGGCATTAAAAAAGGCCTGATCAGCTATGACCCTATCGGTATTATTTATGGTATCCAGCCGTGGAACTTCCCCGCTTACCAAGTATTCCGCTATACTATTGCTAACTTGATGGCCGGTAACAGTATCCTGCTTAAGCACGCATCCAACGTGACTGGCTCAGGTCAATTGATTGAAAAAATTATGCAAGAATCTGATTTACCAGAAGGCTTGTTTCGTGCCTTAATTATTAATCATGATCAATCTGAAAAAGTGATCCAGCACGAAAAAGTACGCGGTGTTACCTTAACGGGTAGTGATGTCGCTGGCCGAGTAGTGGCGCAGCAAGCCGCAAAAGTACTGAAAAAGACGGTTATGGAACTTGGCTCGAATGATGCCTTTATTGTGCTAGAGGATGCCGACTTAGATCTAGCAGCAGCAACTTGCGCCCATGCACGTTTATATAATAATGGCGAAACCTGTATTGCCGCCAAACGTTTTGTCGTCGTCGATAGTGTGTATGATAAATTCCGAGATTTGGTGATCGAAAAATTCAACAGCTATAAAGTTGGCGATCCAATGGAAAAGTCGACGGACGTAGGCCCGATGTCGAGTAGCAAACAGCGCGATACTTTGCACAAGCAAGTACAAGAAAGTGTCAGTAAAGGCGCGACCATTACGATTGGCGGCGAAGTACCTGATAAGCCAGGCGCATTTTACCCACCAACGATTTTAGAGAACATCAAACCAGATCAACCAGCCTATAAAGATGAGTTATTTGGTCCCGTTGCCGCGCTTATTCGTGCCAAAGACCAAGACGATGCTTTCCGTATTGCCAATGATAGTCGCTATGGTCTCGGCGGTGCTATCTTCTCAAAAGACGAAGAAAAAGCGATCAATTTAGCGCAGCAGCATTTCGATACGGGGATGGTTTATATCAATGGCTATAATTTGGTCAATCCTGGTTTACCATTCGGCGGCGTGAAGGATTCAGGCTATGGCCGTGAACATGGTGGCTTTGGTATTAAAGAGTTTGTCAATATTAAAGCAGTACATGTGGTTGATAAAAAGCCTGCTTAATGATTGAACTGCTTTAGATTTATCATTTGTAATGCCTCGTTATTCAGTAACGAGGTATTTTTTTGCTATTGCTATATAGTCAAAATATCCTAAAAACGCGACGATATCAGCAGTGCGTGATGTATCGATATTACTTTTCACTCACTATATATTATCTTTGACTTAAGCATAAAAAAGCAGAACCCGTTATGGATTCTGCTTTTTAGTTTATTAGAAAAGCTTAAATATCTAACCATAGCTTTAGCGGTAAAGCCGGTAGATAAGATGATTTAGTATCCTCATGCGGATTACCTAAGTCAATAATACCCTTAGCAATCAGCAATAGGGTCCACGGTAAGAGTTGATGCTCCGCTTTTTGTACGCGTGCTTGCAGGCTATCCGCAGTGTCTTTGTAATCAACTTCAAGCAGCGCTTGGGTCAACACCGCACCGGCATCAAGCTCGGCGGTGACCACATGAATACTACAGCCATGATGGCGTTCGCCCGCTTGTATCGCGCGCTGATGGGTATCTAGGCCCTTATAAGCAGGCAGCAAAGCAGGGTGCAGGTTAATCATTGGCGCAGGCGCATTATCGATAAATGAGGCGCTTAATACGCGCATAAATCCTGCAAGCACAATCACATCAGGCTGCCAAGTGGTTAATTGAGCATTAGCATGGGTTTCAAAAGTTTTGATCCCCATACGTTTGCCGCTCGCAACGTGAGATAAGACGGCAACTGGAATCGCAGCGTCATTAGCGCGTGTGATGGCATAAGCGTCTTCACGGTTACTGATGACGCCAACAATCTCAATCGGTAGCGCGCCAGCTTGCATGGCATTGATTAATACTTGTAGGTTGCTACCGCTACCCGATACCAAAACAGCGACGCGTAACGGCTTAGCTGGTTGCTTTGCCATGCTTTTTAAATTGTCGTCTGGCATTAACGGTACACCACGGCGTCCGCTTCACGGCTCACCATTTCACCCAATTTCCAAGCGTTTTCGCCTGCATCATTTAAGGTTTTGATAGCAGCTTCTGCTTTGTCTTTAGGCACAACGATGACAAAACCGACGCCGCAGTTAAAGGTGCGGTACATCTCACTTTGCTCGATATTGCCATGGGTTTGTAGCCACGTAAATAGCTCTGAGAACTGCCAGCTGCTCGTATCAATGCTAGCGGCTAAATTATCTGGTAGTACACGTGGCAGATTATCGGTTAAGCCGCCACCAGTAATATGTGACATCGCATGTAAGGCTGAGCTACCAAGGCTATCTTGCAAGGCTTTAATGGCTTTAACATAAATACGTGTCGGTGCCATCAGTGCATCCTGAATAGGCTGACCATCTAATTGCTCATCGCTTGTCGTGACATCGACGCCGCTAACTTCGATGACTTTACGTACCAATGAGTAGCCATTAGAATGCGCGCCACTTGAAGCAAGAGCGATTAATACATCGCCCTCGCTGACGTTTTCACCCGTGATAACTTCCGCTTCTTCAACTACGCCCACACAGAAACCGGCTAGGTCATAATCATCATCTTGATACATGCCCGGCATCTCAGCGGTTTCGCCGCCAATGAGCGCGCAATTTGATAATTTACAGCCTTCGCCAATGCCCGTGACAACAGTTGCCGCTACATCGACATCAAGCTTGCCCGTTGCATAATAATCTAAGAAAAATAATGGCTCAGCACCGCAAACCAATAAATCATTGACGCACATAGCCACCAAGTCGATACCGATGGTGTCATGACGGTTTAATTGCAAGGCCAATTTGAGCTTGGTGCCGACACCGTCAGTGCCCGAAACCAACAACGGTGAAGTATAACCAGTCGGAATACGACAAAGCGCCCCAAAACCGCCAAGTCCGCCCACAACCTCGGGACGAGAGGTGGCTTTTGCCACTGATTTAATACGTTGTACCAACGCATCGCCGGCATCAATATCAACGCCAGCATCTTTGTAGCTTAAAGAAGGCTTGTTACTCATGGTCATCTCACAAATTTATAAGGAATGAAGGTCTGTCAGTAGAAAAGCGGATCGGTCGTGTTAATTTTGCAGATAGTGCGCGCATTATACCCAAAAATGACCCTTAGCCGCAAAGCAACTTGCCAATATTTGGCGGATATTTGCAGAAGAGAGCTAATAAAGCTGTCTTAGGTACAATAAAAAATTAAGAAACAAAAAATGACTGATTTTTTGTTCGACTCTGCGATAATAGAACGCCATAGTCGTTGGCAAAACCTACGACAATGACGCTGCTAATGACCATGACAAATATAAAGCCGCTGAAGACATATTTCAGTGAACAAACCATTAGACGCCAGTATTTTACATAGACTTAATCGTAGGGTTACCCTTCATGATAAACCAACCAATAGATCCTTTTTTTCGGCGCTTATTTATCGTCGTTGCGATTGTTATAGCGGTATTCTTATTGTATTTGATGATGCCGGTCATCGTGCCGTTTGTCGTGGCTTTTGTACTGGCTTATTTATTTAATCCGCTGGTCAAGCGTTTATCAAAATATATCAAGCGTTGGATAGCCATTATCATCGTTTATTCGACGATTACGCTTGGTATGGTGCTGCTGCTTTGGTGGTTAATACCGACTTTATGGCATCAACTGCAAGCGGCGTGGGAATATCTACCCAAAGTATTAAATTGGTATAACCAAGTTGTACGTGAGTGGTTTATCAATAACAGCCGTATTCGTCTGCCAGAATTAGAAAGCAAAGGTTTCTCTGATACTTTAGTTGGTTATATGCAGACCAATTATAAGTTCGCTGATGCCAGCAGCATGATGAGCCAAATTTTGGCCTCTAGTATGAATTTTATTAATAATGCTGGCTTGATTGTACTCGTGCCGATTTTAACCTTTTATTTCCTATTTAATTGGGATCAGCGTCTGCATACTTGGAAAATGGCAATTCCGGCGCCTTATTGCAAAAAGGTGGTTGCCATTGCTCGAGAATGCGATCAAGCATTGATGGCATTTATTAAAGGTCAATTATTGGTCATGGTATTATTAGGCGTCATTTATGCTGTACAGCTCCAACTTATTGGGCTTGAGCTTGGTTTGATTATTGGTATGGTGGCTGGTATCGCAAGCTTCGTACCGTATTTAGGCTTTGGTATCGGCTTTATCGCCGCGATTATCGCCTCTTTATTCCAATTTGGTTTAGACTGGACTTATCTAGCCTTAGTGGTTGGCGCGTTTTTGGTCGGACAAGCGGCAGAGGGTTATATTTTACAACCGTTATTGTTGGGCGACAAAATCGGTTTATCGCCGTTATGGGTTATTTTTGCCGTATTGGCAGGGGCAAGCTTATTAGGTTTCGTCGGTATGCTGATTGCGCTACCGGTGTCCGCTGTGCTTAATGTCTTATTCCGTCATTTATACGCCTATTATCAATCGACTGACTTTTATAAAGGCCGTAAACAATTGGCGTTATTTGAAGAAAAATAAATCGCCCAGACATTCTATGAATAATGATAGATTGGGCTTAATGGGTAAAAGACTTGTCAGTCATTTTGCAAATATGTTATATATAGGCGCAGTATTAACGGTATTTACCGTTATTAGGTTGGCATTTGCTAAATGTGAAAGTTAGCAAAGCCAGTTTACAGAATATTAGTCGTTTAGCCTTTTTAGTGATTGCGCTACGCAAACCGAGTTGATGATTCATGGCAGAAGCACAGCTAAGTCTCAATCTGGACATTAAGCATGATGCGAGTCTCAGCGACTTTGCCGGTCCAGGTTGGATGTCTATTATCGATGCAGTGCGGCAGCTACATGTCGGCCTGATAGGTCAGCTGTACCTATTTGGCAGCCCAGAGACGGGCAAGTCGCACTTATTATCCGCCATCTGTGAGTCGTTTATCGAGATGGACAAATCCGCGATTTGTCTGTCATTAAATGAGCTGATTCATACCGATGTCAATGTTCTATCTTCTTTAGAAAATTTTTCCTTGATTGCGATTGATGATTTAGAAGTGCTTGAGCAAAGCAGCCAATGGCAAGAAGCCTTATTTCACCTAATTAATCGTAGCCGAGAAGGACAACGGCAGCTGATTTTTGCCTCCAACAAACCTGCGACCGAATTACCGTTTCAGTTAACAGATCTCCTCACCCGTTTGGCGCAGTCACCAAGCTTTAAAGTGCCAACCGGTCATGATTTGGCAGACCGTCAAGCTTTGCTACAATCTATCCTACGCCGCCGCGGTTGGCAGTTTGATGAGCGTATTATCAATCATTTACTCACCGAAGGGCCGCATCGTATCGGCGCTATGATGGACGTCCTAAATTACATTCAGCCGATGTTTTCTAACCTTGGTCGTAGTAATATATCCAAAGCGGTCATTAGCGATGCGCTGCGCACGATTGATGAGCAGACGCTCGCCGCCGAGCTTGCTGATATCGCCCAAGAAACGCAAGGTGACAATGAGGTCGCTAATCAAGATCAACATACCATGCCGCTCGACTTTTAACCTTTCGTTTTTTGACCTTTAGCTTTTAATAATTAGTTTTTAATGTTCATAGACACGCCCTTTATACCGCTACTTTACTATCCTTGGAATAACTTATGAAACCAAACGCTTCTTTGCTAAAAAAACTGACTGTTGGCTCCTTATTGATTGCTGCTGGTTCAGTATCTATGTTATCGCACGCGGCAGTGACTCTGCTTGTTGATGACCATATCAAAGTGACCGCTATCAATGGGCAAGAAATCCAGCAAAGCCCGTTTCAGCCGCTGACGAAGTCGTTTACCTTAGAGCCTGGTCAGCATGCGATTACCGCTAAATATGATCGCTTATATAACTTGCGCCGTGATGAGCACGATTATTTGCGCTCGGGTAATGTGAGTGTGACGGCAGAATTGAAAGACAATCAGACCTATCGTCTCGTTATGCCAAATCAGCCAGAAAAATATGAAGCAGCAAAAGAGTATGCAAAGCGTCCGACCCTAGCGGTGCAACAGAATAATACGGTAGTTGCCAGTCAGCAAGCTTTAGAGGGTAGTCAAGGTGGTTTGCTATCAGGTTTGGGTAAAACATTGGGCGGTGTATTTGGCGGCGCAAATGATGCTGAGCTACAAAACCAACGTGCCATTGCCGCGTTAGGCCAACCTACTGCCAGCACTGTCAATACAGGTGCTGTGACCACAGTTACACAAACGACTAGCGCTGCTACTTCTACCAGTACTTTAGATCAGTTTATGCAACTTTGGTTACAAGCAACACCAGCCGAGCGTGAAAAAATACGTCAGTGGATTGAGAAGTAAAGTCATTGGAAAATAAGTAGTCATTGGTAAAGAAGCATAAAAAAAGCACCTAAATTAGGTGCTTTTTTCTTACTTACTATTTATTCAACTAATAAGCCAATTTACTGACAGATTGCTTTATCTATTTCGCCGTTATTTAGCCAAAAAAGCGTTATACATCCAAATCAGCTTTTCTTGTTGTTGTACATACTCATCAACTAAATCTGCGGTGCCTTGGTCTTCCGCTCGTTCTGCCAATGCTGATACTTCACGTTGCTCTTCAATCAGCGATTGTAGGCCAGTCACCACACCTTGCACGCAAGCATTACCGTCTTTAACGTTTTTATCTTCTTGAATGTTGGTATGTTGACTAAAGTCGCTATAAGCATGCAGTGGCGTGCCACCCAAGGTTAAGATACGCTCAGCGATTTCATCAATTTCTACTTGCAAATTGGTATATAGCTCTTCGAACTGTGGGTGCAAGGTGAAGAAATGCTCACCTTTTACGTTCCAGTGATAACCACGTACGTTGATATAAAACATATGATAGCTTGATAGTAGATCGTTTAACTTATCAATCACTTCGCTCATATCTGCTTTTTCTAGACCGATTTGGTTGGTTGCATTATTAGTATTACTCATAATATTATCCTTATAGTTTGAGTGTTGATTTAAGAGACTGGTTATTTTTATAAACTTAGACTTAATCATCTAAGGCAAATGTAGAAGTCTAAGAGTGTAGCAAGTCATCTCCTGCATTGCTATGCTCGTTATATATCTTCTACAGGTTTTTAGGTCTCTATACCTTGTCTGTTTATGCTTATTATAATAGCAAAGATACTATGATAAGTTAAATTTAATTAATATAAGGCTGCGATTGATTTTATAGAATTATAAAATCACAGTATCCACGCTATTCATGCTATTTTATAAAGCCAACACCTATACAAGTTTAATGCTGAATTATAAAAAACGACCAATCCCATTAATCTAAATGCCACTTTTAACGTTTTGCAGGTGGCTGTAAGTTTTCAGGGTTTAAGCCTTTAACAGCAATGACTTCTTGTAGGTGCTGACGTACGGTATCGATTGGGAATTTTTGCGTTTGTAAACGCTTAGGAATGATTTGGCTGCCTTGTTGACCTTTTAGCTCAAACATCATGAAAATATAGTCATCAGTTTCATCCCAGCTTTTGACGGCGCTCCAAGGAATGACCGCCTGCTGAGTGCTACCAGCACGCATCTGCATACCGCGCATCTGATTGCTATTAAACATATCAGGCTGATTGACCGGCATTGCCATGACCAGACCATGCTTTTGCACGCCCAATTTCATTTGACGCATCTCATCAGGCATTTCTTGGTCAGCAACTTGTTTTTCAAACTCTTTTTTGACATACCATTTAAAGCCAAGGGTACGTACCAATAGATAAATGACCACCGCCGCTAGCATCAACCAAAAGATAATGGTCGAATAACCAGTTAAAAAAACCAAGCCTGCGATGGCTAATATGACGACGACCGCCATAATAATCCACTCTTTCATCTTAATACTCGACAGACCAAACGACGGGCTGGCACTGGCAAATAGCTCATATTGGGCTTGATGAAATTCGGCCTCGGTTAGGTTTAAGGCGACAGGTTGAAGGGTGTAGGGGTACAGGGCCATAAAGGTTTCTCAGATACGTATGTTAAAAGCGTGGGATGAAAAGCGCCAAAGCGAGGCTGCGATGCCATACTTAGCGATGCTTGGCGGAAAGTAGAATAAAGATATGCGCTTATCTTACCGAAAACTGCTCTTAAATGAAACATATAAGCGGGTCTGTCGACCAATAGTTCGGTTATTTTTCAGATAGCATCCTTATTTATACTAAGGTCAATGAGAGAACTTGATGTATAAGAGCATGGCGTGACTTTTATTATTTGTTATTTAACCCATAAAGCTTGTGCAAAGAAAGTGCTAGACTGTGGCAAAATATAGCCAAAACATGGTCAAATCTGCTCGGTATTGGTATGATAGTGACTATTATTTATTATTCAGATTGACGTGGCCTTATGGCAAAGCTTTATAGTGGTTTTATAAGGCTTTGCGCGCTATTTTTTGTTTTATCTCATTTATGGCTAGTGATATCTAAGCACTATACTTGGCTACTATTTTCCCTTTTTATTTCTTACTCACTTTTGGCGCTACAGGCAACTATTATGATTGACCCAAAACTCTTACGCGGTGATTTAACGGATTTACAACAGCAGCTGGCCACGCGTGGTTATGCGCTTGATATGGCGTTTTGGCAAAGTATCGAAAACGAACGTAAGTCTTTGCAAGTCAAAACCGAAGAGCTGCAATCGCGTCGTAATGCCGGTGCTAAGCAAGTGGGTGCGCTAAAAAAATCGGGCGCAGATGCCAGCGAACTGTTGGCTGAGATGCAAAGTGTCAGCGGTGAGATTAAGACAGCTGAAGATGAGCTGCGTACCTTGCAAGAGCGTATTAGCCAAGCGGCTATGCAAATCCCAAATATCCCAGCCGCCGATGTGCCAGTCGGGACATCAGAAGATGATAACGTCGAAGTGCGCAAATGGGGAACGCCGCGCGCGTTTGATTTTGAGATTCAAGACCATACTCATATTGGTGAGACGCTAGGTATGCTTGATTTCGAAGCCGCTGCAAAGCTGACTGGTAGCCGTTTTAACGTCTTAAAAGGTCAGCTTGCGCAACTGCATCGTGCCTTGATTCAGTTTATGCTCAATACCCATACCATCAAGTACGGCTATACTGAAACCTACGTGCCTTATATTGTGAACGCTGAGAGTTTAAAAGGTACGGGTCAATTGCCGAAGTTTGAAGATGATTTGTTTAAATTGACCAATCATACCAATAACGAAGGTACAGATTTTTATCTGATTCCAACGGCCGAAGTGCCCATGACTAACTTGGTACGCGGTGAGCGTTTGGATATCAAAGAGCTGCCGTTAAAATTTACCGCCCATACGCCATGTTTCCGTAGTGAAGCGGGCTCGCATGGTCGCGATACCCGTGGTCTAATCCGTCAGCATCAGTTTGAAAAAGTTGAGATGGTCAATATCGCTACCGCTGAGCAATCAGATGACTTACTTGAGGCGATGACGGCACAAGCTGAGTACATTTTGCAGCAGTTGAATCTGCCGTACCGTGTGGTCAAACTATGTACTGGCGATATGGGCTTTGCCGCTCAAAAAACTTATGACATCGAAGTGTGGTTGCCAAGCCAAGATACTTATCGTGAAATCTCAAGCTGCTCAAACTGTGGCGACTTCCAAGCTCGCCGTATGGGCACGCGCGTTAAAGATGGCAAGCAAACCAGCCTAGCGCATACGCTAAATGGTTCAGGTTTGGCAGTCGGTCGTACGTTATTGGCAGTGATGGAAAATCATCAAAATGCTGATGGTAGTATCACCATTCCTGAAGTATTGCGTCCGTTCATGGGCGGAGTTGAAACCATTTTAGCTTAATGATTTAGTTTTTTATCTAAACTGCGGGTTGGTTGCTGACTCGCGGTTTTTTCATACGTATTGGTTTAATAAAACTGATACGAATGATTGTTAAATACAAACGCTTCTGTCAGCGCATTTTTAGATTGCCAGATGGCAAATATGTTAATATTGCATGTGATTTTATAGTCTATCTTTTGATGACATCCATTGTATTTTTGTCGTATTTCTGATGGATTGCCCTCTGAGTAACCCTTTCTCTTATGCTCCATACTTTTCATTCGAATATTAGGACACTCTATGCCGACCCCAATTAATGAACGCAAACTTGCCAATGCCATCCGTGTACTGTCGTTCGACGCGGTTCAAAAAGCCAATTCTGGACACCCAGGCGCGCCGATGGGCATGGCTGATATTGCCGAAGTATTGTGGCGCAAATTTTTAAAGCACAATCCTGCTGACCCGCAATGGCACAACCGCGATCGCTTTGTACTATCAAACGGTCATGGCTCGATGCTCATTTATTCCTTGCTGCATTTATCAGGCTATGATGTCAGCGTTGATGATTTAAAAGGCTTTCGTCAGCTGCATTCAAAAACTCCAGGCCATCCTGAACTTGGCTATACGCCAGGGATTGAAACCACAACGGGTCCACTAGGTCAGGGTATTGCCAATGCCGTTGGTTTTGCGATTGCAGAGAAGACACTAGCGGCGCAGTTCAACCGTGACGGCCATAACATCGTTGACCATCATACTTATGCGTTCTTAGGCGATGGCTGCTTGATGGAAGGTATCAGCCATGAAGTTTGCTCATTGGCTGGCACGTTAGGTTTGGGCAAATTGGTCTTTTTCTATGATGATAATGGCATCTCAATCGATGGCGATGTCGAAGGCTGGTTCACTGATGATACGCAAGCGCGCTTTGAGGCCTATGGCTGGCAGGTCATCAAAGTCGATGGTCACGATACCGATGAGATTACCAAAGCCACTGAGCAAGCCATTGCTGAGACCGCTAAGCCAAGCTTAATTATTTGTAAAACGACGATTGGTGCGGGTAGCCCGAACAAGCAAGGCTTAGCAGCTAGTCATGGTGCGCCGCTTGGTGATGATGAAATCGTCTTGACCCGTGACGCTTTAGCATGGACTCATGCGCCGTTTGAATTAGATGACGAAATCTATGAAGCATGGGATGCTAAAGCTAAAGGCGACGTACAGCAAAAGAACTGGGATGCGGACTTTGAAGCCTATAAAAAAGCCTATCCAGAATTGGCAAGCGAGCTACTACGCCGCTTAAACGGTGAATTGCCAGCGGATTTTGAAAGCCAAGCACAAGCCTATATTCAGCAAACGCAAGAGCAGGGCGGTGATGTTGCCAGTCGTAAAGCCAGTCAAAATGCGATCAATACCTTACAGCCGTTACTACCAGAATTGTTGGGCGGTTCAGCGGATCTGGCAGGTTCAAACCTTACGCTATTTAAAGGTGCGAAAGGCATCGAAAAAGATAGCGATGGCAACTATATCTATTATGGCGTGCGCGAGTTTGGTATGACCGCGATTGCCAATGGTATCGCGTTGCATGGCGGCTTTATCCCTTACGTGGCAACCTTCCTGATGTTTATGGAATACGCGCGTAATGCGGTACGTATGGGCGCACTCATGAAGCAGCGTGTGATTCATGTTTATACTCATGACTCTATCGGTCTGGGTGAAGATGGCCCGACGCATCAGCCAGTTGAGCAATTAACGAGCTTACGTACCACACCAAATCTACGCACATGGCGTCCGTGTGATGCGACCGAATCTGCTAGCGCTTGGGTTGAAGCGATTAAGTCCGAAAACAATCCATCAGCATTGATCTTTAGCCGTCAAAGCTTGCCACATCAAGCACGTGATAGTGAGCAAGTCGCTAACATCGCTAAAGGTGGCTATGTGTTAGCGAAAGAGGAAGGTGAGCTACAAGCGATTATCATCGCGACAGGTTCAGAAGTTGGTCTTGCTATGCAAGCGCACGCAACATTGAGCGCAAATGGCGTTGGCGTCCGTGTCGTCTCTATGCCATGTGCCGAGATTTTTGTAGAGCAAGATGCTAGCTACCGTGAAGCGGTATTGCCAGCTAATATCCGCGCCCGCGTAGCGGTAGAAGCAGCACACGTCGATTACTGGTATAAGTTTGTCGGTCTAGATGGCAAAGTCATTGGTATGACGACTTATGGTGAATCCGCGCCAGCTGAGGAGCTATATCAAGAGTTTGGTATTACTACGGAAGCGGTGGTTGATGCGGTGAATAGTTTGGTTTAATAAACCTAACTTAGTTAGCGTTTAAACAAGAAAGAGCTACTAGAAAAATATGGTGGCTCTTTTTTTTGTGATTAACTTTTGGTTTTGAAATATTATAAAAAGCCCTGTAAATAGATTGCTGGGTAGGTTAGTGTCGAGACTTAATGCACCATGAGTCGTTAAATGGTAACGCAAAGTTCGACCAGCCGCCCTATAACCAAGCTTAATGTGTTTTTTTAGTTGACCGTGGTTAGTGTTATATCTATTTTGCTAATTTAAAGCGAGCTTAAGGACGTGTACCTGTTTTGTACTGGCACGTTGATTAATAGACAAGGTGCGTCAAAAAGAGCTGGATAAAGTAGACAAGCTGCGTCAAAAAGAACAGGCCAAAGTTGATAAGAAGATTCAAGCAATGATAGACGATATCAACCAAAAGGCAATGAAAAAGCAGGAAAAAATAGATACTAAAATTCAGAAGAGAAGAAATAAAATAGATAAGACTGGTATAGCAGAAGAGCAAATATGGCAGTACTAAAAACGTTAGAAAATATATTTTTAATATTTAATCGATTTTCGAGTCATTTTTAGGTCATAATATTTTTAAATAATTAAGCGTTTCTGTAAGTATCGTCTTAAAAATCTATGGTGTTATCTACCCAACTTAGAAATTCTAAGTTGGGTTTTTTGTCACTTAATCAATTGGCTGCAATCAGCTTCCCTGATATCTCAAGGGGGATGATATTGCTAATCAGTTTCGGGAAAGCTGTCACTCCATAGCTATAGCGATCGACCATACCTGTCGCGCGAAACTTTAACGTCGGTTGAGAGGTGGCGGGGTCAATCTCTACATCAGATAAAGTCACTCTTACCGTTAACGGTTTGGTTTGACCTAAAGCGGTAAAGTCGCCCGTGACATTGGCTTCTTTCGGCGTAATCATCTTGATCTTTTTTGAGACAAACGTCATCGTCGGATATTGCTGCGTATTGAGCAGCTCTTTACGGCGCAAAAAAGAGTCACGTAGCTTGCGCTCGGTATCGATGCTATCGGTATGCACGGTAAAATTAATGGTCGTACTCTCAGGCTTTTTGACGTCATAATTGATCGATCCATTTACTTTACGAAACTTACCGTCAGTGGTCGCCTTGCCTAAATACTTGACCTCAAAATCAGCACTGGTCTTAGGCACGTCCAGTTTCCACTTTTGTGGCATCGTGTTGGCGGCGACTCCCATTATAGGCAAAGATAATAATAAAGAGGTACCAAGCGTAATCTTTAACAAAGAGGCGGCGCGAGTATTCATACGTATTATCCAAAGGGTGGTATTAAAGTCGTCAGTATTGAACATGCTTTTAGGGCACAACTGAGCGTTATAGCTGAAATAATAATACGATAGCCTACTACAATTGTGCTGTTTCAATGTATTATTAAAGTTATGAGCGATTTAGAAGTAAGACTTACACTTTACACTGGCTTAGCGCTTAAAATAACCAATTTGACTTTTTATCAAAAAGCGCCGTAAAACCATCTCCCTTCTAGGGCGTGGATATCAGGCGTCAGCTATTGTCGCTCAGCCTTAAAACAGACTTGTCAACCAAACTCATTGAGGTCATAATCACTCTATGAAA
>NZ_JACSQR010000034.1:0-28938 GCF_014836505.1 Psychrobacter communis | reverse complement strand
TCAGAAGTGAAACATCATCGCGCCAATGGTAGTGTGGCTCCGGCCATGTGAGAGTAGGTCATCGTCAGCTCTCTATTTCGATTACCCCCTTACGTGAATGCGTAAGGGGGTTTTCTTTGTTTGGGTTTTTTAAAAAACCATTAATTGCCTACTCCAACCAATGCTTACTTTACTTATCTGACGTTATTATCAATTTTTTCTAGCCCTTTCATATATCTTTATGAAAGGGTTTTTCTTTATTTAAAAATACTCCTTACTACCTCTGTTTTTCACATCTATAGATTTCAAACCTATCTTTAAAAATTATTTTATTCCAAATTATTTCTCAATTTTCTTCTAATTAATCGCTTAGATACTAGATTTTTAGTGTGTTTCTTATAGCTAAATGATTGATTTAGATATGGTTACTGAGCAGTATTTAAATTAAATATCCTACATATTGTGTTATTTATAATGTCTATATACTATATATAGGTCTTCACGATTTGGTTTAAAGGGTAGTGATGTTGAATATTGTTGAATATGACATTGTTTTTCAAGAAGTACCAACAGAGGTTAGCTTAGCGTTGACCGTTGCTGGCTGCCCTTTAATGTGCCGAGGTTGTAGTCGTGCTGACACGTGGAAAAAAGAGAAAGGTACGCCTTTAACTGATGACTTTTTAGCGGGGTTATTGGAATGCTATAAGGGTCTCGTCAGCTGTGTGCTGTTTATGGGTGGTGAATGGCAACCGTCCGCCTTGTTGTCTGCGCTCAAGCAGGTTCGACACTCCGGATTGAAAACGGCACTGTATACAGGCTTGGATGCCATACCGTCCAGTTTGCAAGCAGAGCTAACTTATCTAAAAACAGGACCATGGATTATGGAGCTTGGAGGTTTAGACACTCCAACCACTAATCAAAGGTTTATCGATTGTACTAACGGTGAAGTATTAAATCATTTGTTTTGGAGGAATTATGAGTAAGTTGAATTCAGAGCAGTTGGGCGATAAATTGTTTTTTATCAAAGATTATATGCAAGCCAATAATGCGGCAGATGGCTCTCATGTAGACGCCAATGCCAACGTGACGGTCAAGAATATCGCCACGTTAGAAAGCGAAATTATGAAAGATTACTTTATTCAGGTTAATCGCAGTCAAGTACAACAGAAGATTCGCGCGTTTTTCGATAGTGATTTGGCAGATGAGTATTTGCGCCAAATTGA
Source organism: Psychrobacter communis (assembly GCF_014836505.1). Lineage (NCBI taxonomy): Bacteria > Pseudomonadati > Pseudomonadota > Gammaproteobacteria > Moraxellales > Moraxellaceae > Psychrobacter > Psychrobacter communis. The sequence goes on along the minus strand of NZ_JACSQR010000034.1, from coordinate 27,736 downwards.
AGCTCATGAAATTTATGTCCATGACGAGACCAGCCTAAAACCTTACTGCGTCTCAGTATCGTTATATCCATTTTTGCTGGATGGTTTAAAGAAGTTGGGAGGTGAGGCCGGTCCACCGCAGCACTTAGCGTCGTTTTGTGGCTCTTTCATTAACTTGATATTTGCCATTAGTTCGCAATTCGCGGGAGCAGTGGCGACGGTTGAGTTTCTTGCCTATTTCGATTACTTTGCTCGTAAAGACCATGGTAGTGATTATTTAAACACTCATAAATCATTGATTGAAAACTGTTTCCAGCAAGTGGTTTATTCCATTAATCAACCTGCTGCGGCGCGTGGTTATCAGAGCGCGTTTTGGAATATCTCTTTATACGACGAACATTATTTTGATGCCATGTTTGCCAACTTTGTCTTTCCTGATGGTGAAAGACCGTGCTGGGAAACGATTAAACAGCTACAGGCGTATTTCTTAACCTGGTTTAATGAAGAGCGTAAGCGTGCAATCTTAACTTTCCCAGTCGTTACCTGCGCCATGCTAACCGAAAACGGTAAATGTAAAGATGAAGAATATGCCGATATGCTAGCGACCGAGTTGGCAGAAAAAAACAGCTTCTTTATTTATCAAAGTGATAATCCGGATTCTTTAGCCTCTTGTTGTCGTCTGCGCAATGAAATCACTGATCACAGTTTCTCTTATACTTTGGGCGCAGGTGGCGTGGCTACCGGCTCAATCAATGTTATTACCCTTAATCTAAATCGTATGATTCAAAATAGACAAGATTTGGCGGCAGAGGTACAAAAAATTCATAAGTATCAGGTCAGTTATCGTAAACTGATGGAACAATATCAAGCATCTGGCATGTTACCTGTTTATGATGCAGGGTTTATTCAACTAGATAAGCAGTTTTTGACGCTCGGTATCAATGGCATGGCAGAAGCTGCGGAGAGTCAAGGCATAGTAGTCGGTAATAATCAGCAATATCATACTTTCGTTAACGACATCCTAAAAACCATTTATGATGAAAATCGTAAAGCCAGTATCCAGTATGGTTTGAAGTTTAATACTGAGTTTGTACCAGCGGAAAACTTAGGCGTTAAAAATGCCAAATGGGACAAACGAGATGGCTATGAAGTGCAGCGTGAGTGCTATAACTCTTATCTGTATCTGGTAGAGGATGAAACAACCAATACCTTGGATAAGTTTATGCTGCATGGGCGTGAGCTCACGCAGTGGCTCGATGGTGGCTCGGCCTTACATTTGAATTTGGATGAAACTCTCGATAAGCAGCAGTATCGCAAATTATTAGATATTGCCGCAACCACAGGGTGCCAATACTTTTGTATTAACGTGCGTATCACCATTTGCAATGAGTGTCAGCATATTGATAAGCGCACCCTTTATCACTGTGAGGCTTGTGGCTCAAACGATGTTGATCATGCTACGCGTATCATTGGCTATTTAAAGCGGGTATCCGCTTTTAGTGAGGGTCGGCGCTTGGAGCATCAGTTACGTCACTATCGCCGTGAACACCAAGTTGATGTGGCTTAAGTTTGCCAATGAGTCATTCTAGGTGATGGGACTGTTATTCAGTGCGACTAGGTAGTTGGTTAAAGCAGTAGATTTGCTTTTCTTATAATCAAAAAAGCCCGTATTGGCGAACTAATACGGGCTTTAACTTTCAAGAGAGTATTTAAATAAACAGGGCTAATGCTTAGCTAATAGCTAAATTTTAAGCGCCTTCACCAAACTTGCCACTTTGGAAATCAGTGACCGCTTGCATGATTTCTTGCTGACTGTTCATGACAAAAGGACCATATTGCACAATCGGTTCGCGTAGTGGGCGACCAGTGATTAAAATCACTTTGGTATCCTCACTACTATCGGCTGTAATGGTGACGCCATCAGTATCAGCATTATTTTCAAGAATAGCCATGGTCTTGGTTGGTACCGTTTCGCCTGCAATCTCTATGGTACCGCGGTAGACAAAAGCAAAAGCATTATGGTCAGCCGGAATCGTCTGACTAAAACTCGTTCCTGCTGGTAGATGGATATCCAAATAAGTCGGCTCAGTGATATCGCGTGTGACCGCCCCTTCAATACCATGCGATTGACCCGCAATTACCGTGACCTCTACGCCATCTTCCGTGCTATATTTTGGCAAATCGTCACTTTGGAAATCTTTATACCAAGGGTCATTCATTTTATCTTTAGCAGGTAGGTTAAGCCAAAGCTGAAAACCTTCCATTACGCCGTTTTCTTGTTCAGGCATCTCTGAATGAATCACACCACTCGCCGCCGTCATCCATTGGACGCCGCCATTTTGTAATAGCCCTTCGTTACCGGCGCTGTCGCGGTGGTGCATACGGCCAGTAAGCATATAGGTAATGGTTTCAAAACCACGATGCGGATGATTAGGGAAACCGGCAACATAGTCGTCTGGATTGTCGCTTTTAAAGTTGTCTAACATCAAATACGGGTCAAGACGCTCTTGTAGCTGCTGGGTCAGTACCCGTGTCAGCTTAACCCCAGCACCATCTTGGGTATCGACGCCAGCATAAAGATGTTCAATTTGGCGCGAGTTTTTCACTGTGTCTTTCATATCAGGCGTGACAGTATGATTCATTACCTTATCCTTAAAACTATTTGAATTACCAATATTCATTTAATTATATATAATGATAAACAAATAAATTACAATAGGATAATGTGTATATATATTAAATTAAGATGCGCGATTATTAAATAAAAATTAACTTAACCTTCATTAAAACAATCTTCCTGTTTCTATTTCCTCGTCAAAATCAAAACCCAATTGCTCGCCTTTACGCTGTCGCAGCTGCTCGATACGTTGCCGACGTCCTGCTATAAGCCGTAGTACTTCGCGGCGCTGTTCGGTCGTCATCTCATGCCATAGCTGGCGCTCAGGACGGCTACGCAGGCAGCCAAAGCAGTAGCCCTTTTTATTGCTTTGGCAAACACCAATGCATGGATTGGCAATCTCGAACAGTTCAAACTGCTGATTCATGGCGGCTCCATCGCTATTACGTTATTCCTTTAATGTGCCCGATTGCTTGTCTCGTCTCATCGTAAATACTATTATGGCGCAAATAGCGAATAATACTGTGCCATTTTATCGTTACTGTTTTTGTGGCGTCAGTGCTATGCTAAGTTTTGCACCGCCATATACAGCAATCATAACAAAACCAATCAGTGAGATTCTACGTGAATATTATTTATATCCATGGCTTAGACAGTGATGCCAACTCTACAAAAGGCAGGTTGTTGGAGGATTATTGCCAAAAGTATCATCCCGATATCAAGGTATTACGACCAGATTTGAACAAGACCCCTGAGCAAGTTTTTAAGCAAATACTCTCGTTAATTGAACGTTTAGACGGTCAAAATAAAAAGGCGCAAGATAAGCCAAATAAATTTTTTCCTACCGTACTGGTCGGTAGCTCCTTAGGCGGTTATTTTTCTACTGTGGTTAGCAATCATACCGGTTGCCCAGCGCTATTACTAAACCCCAGCATCCAGCCCCATATTACTTTGCAGCGGTTTGCCAAAGATTTTGCGCTAAAAAACAATGTTAAAGACGAGGATTTGGGTAAGCAGGTTATTCATGCGACAGCGGGCGGTTGGGATATTACTCAAACAGATTTGCAATGGTTTGCAGCGCACCAACTATCAACCGTTAATTATCCTAATAAAATTGCTGTTCTCATTAAGGAAGGAGATGAGCTGCTCAATCCTGAATTATCTAAACAGTTTTATCAAACACAAGGAGCAAGCGTAACGATGCAAACGGGCGGCGATCATCGATTTAGTGATTTTATTAAGCAATTACCTACGGTGATTGAGATGCTGCAGAGTCTCACACGGATTTAACTGAACGACACTATCTGACGTAAGCAAATGAGTATTGACCTTAAGGCTACTGTTTTTCGTTATAATGGGTTAATAGAATTAATCGCACATGAATAATTAAGGATGCATTTGTGAGTCAATATAATGCGCAATCGTTAGAAGTTTTAGAAGGGCTAGAGCCTGTCCGCCGTCGCCCTGGAATGTATACCGACACCACGCGCCCTAATCATTTAGCCCAAGAGGTCATTGATAACTCAGTCGACGAAGCGTTGGCGGGTTATGCAAAAACCATCAAGGTGCAGCTGCATAGTGATGGCTCGCTATCGGTCGAAGATGATGGCCGTGGTATGCCAACCGATATCCATCCTGAATTTGGCCAATCAGGGATTGAGCTGATTTTGACCCGTTTGCATGCGGGTGGTAAGTTTTCGACCTCCAATTATGAGGTGTCGGGTGGTTTGCATGGTGTGGGAATCTCTGTCGTCAACGCACTTTCAACGCGAGTTGAAGTAACGGTTTGGCGCGATAGTACGCAGTTCGAGATGGCCTTTGAGAATGGCGCAGCGGTGACCTCTTTAACCGAAACAGTAAGCCCCAATAAACGTAAGCGTGGCACTAGAGTTAAGTTTTGGGCCGATGGTAGTTTTTTTGATACGCCAAAGTTTAATGTTAAGCAGCTGAAACATAATCTAAAAGCCAAAGCGGTATTAGCCGCTGGTCTGACGATTGAGTTTGTCGATGATATCAATAATGAAAAAGTCGTTTGGCAATTTACCGATGGGGTGGTTGAGTATCTAAACGAGCAGCTAGATGGTTTAGAAACCTTACCAGCAGCACCATTTTATTATAATCATGAAGCAAAAGCTGGTGAGCGTGCTGCTATCACCTTTGCTTTGTCTTGGTTGCCGGATGGTGGCACGCCGATTCAAGAAAGCTATGTCAATCTTATCCCAACCGCACAGGGCGGTACGCATGTTAATGGCTTACGTACCGGTATTTTAGAGGCACTACGTGAGTTTTGCGATATCCATAATCTACTGCCTCGTAATGTTAAATTAACAGCCGAAGATGTCTGGGACGGCGTCAATTATATCTTGTCGCTCAAGTTTTCTGAGCCGCAGTTTTCTGGTCAAACCAAAGAGCGGCTTTCTAGTCGTGAAGCGGCAGGCGCGGTACAAACACTAGCAAAAGATGCTTTTAGTTTGTGGCTCAATCAACATGCCGAGATGGGCACACAGATTGCAGAATTGGCGATTAATAAAGCCGGTCGCCGCCTAAAATCAGCCAAAAAAGTGGCGCGTAAAAAAATTACTCAAGGGCCTGCATTGCCTGGGAAGTTGGCGGATTGTCGCGGTGATTTACGTGACGGCGCAGAGCTATTTTTGGTTGAAGGGGATTCGGCAGGCGGTAGTGCCAAGCAAGCACGCGACCGTCACTATCAAGCGATATTACCATTGCGCGGTAAGATTTTAAATACGTGGGAAGTGTCGTCAGATACGGTATTATCAAGCCAAGAGATTCATGATATTGCCATCGCCATTGGGGTTGATCCAGCGTCGGATGATTTATCTGAGCTGCGCTATGACAAAATATGTATTTTGGCTGATGCTGACTCTGATGGTCTCCATATTGCCACGCTTATCTGTGCGTTATTTGTTAAGCATTTCCCAGCGTTGGTTGATGCCGGTCATTTATTCGTCGCGATGCCGCCGCTGTACCGCGTTGATGTCGGTAAAGAGGTACATTATGCGTTAGATGAGTCAGAACTTGAGCACATATTGGCCAATGTACCGGGCAATAAAAAAGCCCAAATTACGCGCTTTAAAGGTTTGGGTGAAATGAGTGCCGAACAGCTGCGCGAGACCACCATGAACCGCGATACCCGCCGATTGGTACAGCTAGATATGGACGATATGATATTGACCAATAGTGTCATGGATATGCTGCTCGCTAAAAAACGCGCGTCTGATCGTAAGTCATGGCTTGAGCATAAAGGTAATTTAGCAGTTATCTGATAGCTGCTTTATAGATTTGTGTGCTTTACTTTTTATTCTTATATTTTAGGTATAGTCAAAATATTCTAAAAACGTTACGGTATTGCTGTTATCAATTTTTTGTAGCCTCTGTCTGCGTAAGAACAGAAAGCAAAAAAAATTGATATCAGCAGTGCGCGATCTATCGATATATATAAGTAGATAAAAAATTGAGCTCGTAGGTGATAAAAGCCTATAAAATTCAATCTAGTAGCAGACGCTTAATGGTATTATAGAGGTATCTTTTACTATATGGTGCCGTCATGACATCAAAATTTTTTAAGCGTTCTAAAGCGGCTGCTTCTAAACCTACGCGCTCAAAAGTACTACCAAGTTTGAGCAAAAAGCAGTTAGGTGATTTAGTACCAAAACGTGGTAATAAGTTTGCGCCAAAGATTGGCTCGGCATTGTTAAAAGCAGTAGGTTGGCGTACCGTTGGCGAGATTCCAAATATCCCGCAGGCGGTGGTTTTGGCGCTGCCGCATACCTCCAACGTTGATGGTATTTATGCGATACCAAGCTTATTTGCCCTAGATTTAAAAATCAGCATCATGGGCAAACATACGCTATTTAAAGTGCCGGTGTTTGCACAGCTGTTAAAGTGGATTGGCGTCATTCCTATTGACCGTGGTAATAAAGGCTCGGTGCTGCAGGCGAGTATTGATAAATTTAAAACTGGCAAACCGCTATTTTTAGGCTTAGCGCCAGAAGGTACACGCCAATATACCAAAGACTGGAAGACTGGCTTTTATTATTTGGCATTAGGTGCCGGCGTGCCGATTTTACCCGTAGCGATGGACTATAAAACCAAAGAAATACGCTTTATGTCGCTCGTCTATCCGACAGGAGATATCGACGTCGATTTGCCAAAAATATATGCGCAGTATCGCGGCGTTGTACCGCGTTATCCTGAGCGATTATCGCAGCCGCTACAGGATATCAATCATTTAGCTGAGTAACGCTTTTGTGATTTTTAATAACGATTGCAACCAAAAGCCTCTGATAGCCCAACTATCAGAGGCTTTTTTAATGTTAAACATTTAAGTTTGCTATTAAGTGGTTCTAGTCGGTGATTGGCTACTAAAAATGCGGCTGCCCATTAGAAGCACTGACTCCGCCATCAACGGGCAAATTAACACCGGTAATCATCGCGGCGTCGTCACTGGCTAAAAAAGTAATGGTAGCGGCAATATCTTCTGGTTTCGCCATCCGCTTAAGTGGGCAGCGGTCTAAGAATTTATCAGTTTTGCTGTCGTTATCTTGAATAGCGGTAGTCATCTCGGTTGCTGTCACGCTTGGATTGACAGCGTTGACGCGCACGCCATCAGCGCCGTGGTCTAGCGCGAGCGTACGCGTTAGGTTGCTGATACCGGCTTTGGCCGCATTATAAGCCGCCATATTCCAGTCGCCACCGACGCCAGACAGCGACGAGACATTGATAATATTGCCTTTACTCGCAATCAAGTGCGGCATGGCAGCCTGACAGACATAAAAAGTGCCATTTAAATTGACATCAATCGCCAATTTCCAATCTTCAGAAGACAGCTCAGTGATTTTCCCTTGCATGGCTTTGCCGGCATTGTTTACTAAGACATCAATTTTGCCAAATTTATCGACGACTCTTTTCATCATTTCTTGTACTTGAGCCTCTACGCTGATATCACAGACGACGGTCAAAAAATTATCAGTATGAATCCAAGTACGATCTTGTGGGAACGCTTTTGCCGTTTCCTCTAGGGTGGCAGCGGTGCGTCCAACTAACACCACATTGGCGCCTTCTTGAGCAAAACGAATGGCGGTTGCGCGGCCGATACCAGAGCCTGCGCCTGTGACGATGACGGTTTTTTCTTTAAAGCGTTTCATGATGTTCAGTCCTTGTTATCATACGAGTGTTATTATATAAATGAAAATATTAAGCAAGCCCATAAGTGCTGTGGCAATTTATAGCCCAGTAAACGCGGTGCAAAGCTGCTAGCTTTTATGTCATCATAACAACTCACTGCGATGAATGCGACTAGGTATAATGGCGTTTATGTTGTTCAATTTATCGCTAAAAGTTATGACAAGGTATAAATTGCTATATTTATTTAATAAGAAAAGGTTGCGGCTGTGTCCAATTTGACTACGGTGATATCTGATGAAGGTTATCTTGGCGATGAGTTAGCCTGTTACCTGCAATCTGAAGTATTAGAGATTGAACTGCCTACTATTCAAGCGCTTGTTACTAGTTATAACGGCCAATATAAGGCGCAAAAATATGACTATCAATTGCCCCTAGGTCAGTTGCAGCTATTAAATCTAAGCATTTATTTACCTGAAGATATTGTCGCAGGACATATTGAAAACGTACGTAAAACGGCTATTGAATCGCTTGCGGCATGGCGCAACGACTATTTAACTAGGTACAAAGATAAGATAGAAGCGACGACCTATGCTGCGGTTTTTGATATTCAATTTAGAAACATTTATCAGAACACAAGTAAACGTGTAAAAAATAACCTTATTAGCAATGCGTTTATAGACAGTTTAAGTTCAGAAATACATGCAAGCGAACTGCCATTGCAGCTGTTTGGCTGGCATGATTGGCAATTGATATTAAGGGCATTACATACGCCATGCGAGCTATGGCGATTTTTACAATATCGTTTAGGGCAGTGGCAACATACTGATAATAGCCGTATAGATAGTCTTAAGTCTGAAGAGGCGATGATTGCTGATTTCCTAAATAACCCTGCCGTATTTGCGCAAGCTATCGCTATAGACAACGCGCTGATTAAATATAAGATGCAAGATAAGCCAAATTCCGCCTTGATTGCGATGGCACTAGCGCAAAAAAGTCAGAGTACCACCAGCCAAATGTATCAGCAGCGTATGGCGCAAGCGGCTGTGTTATGGTCGCAAATGATTAGCCAAATGTTAAAGCGGTATAGCGATAATGGGCAAAAAAAGAATAAGCAAGATTTCTCGGCAATAAATCTTGCATATTGGCAGCAGCAAATACTCGATGAGTCTTTGTTTTCACGGCATGAGCTGATTGGTACCTTGTATAAACATCCCAAACAACAACAGCAATTACGAGAACAAGGCTATGTCGTCCATCATCATTCTTATGAGTCTTTAGGTCGGCATTATATGCTGATATTTTATGGGCAAGATGTCAAAGGGCAACATAGTAAACAAACCATACAGCCAAACCTTGCGAAAATCGCTTTGGATGTGGCCACGCGCTTACCGATAGCGGAGCTGCATCACGTGATTGTACTCGGTATAGATTTCATTGATGAGGCGAATGAGACCTTTATCGATATTGATTTATGGATACAGCCAGTTGCTGCCATGAGCCAACGCGAGCGCCAGCTGACCAAACAAATACAGCAGCTGCAACAGCAAAATCTAAACCGATAGTGGGAGCAGAACCAAACATAAAATGCGCTTTGTTCTAGCTATAGTTAAAATATCCTAAAAACGCTAAGGTATTGCTGATATCAATTTTTTGTAGCCTCTGTCTGCGCAGGCACAGCAAGCAAGAAAAATTAATATCAGCAGTGAATGATGTATCGATATTGCTTTTCACTCACTATACCTCGTTAGAAATATTTATAAACGCGTATAAAAAAAGACAGCCTAGGCTGTCTTTTTTGTACTTAAAATATAATCACTGCTTATTTATTATTGGTATCGTCGTATAAACCGCTACCAGGCAGGATGTTATTGTTAGCAATATCATCATCAGTGATACTACCATCATTAACGTTGTTGTTTACACCTGCATTGTTTACACTAGGATTGTTTACGTTAGTATTGGCAGTATTGTTGATGTCAGAAGTATTGATCGTGTCTGTATTCACTCGTGTTGTATCAACGATATCGGTATGAATATCAGGAGTTGACGTAGTCGCAGGCTTAGCCGTTGGCGTATTCTCACGCACTGACGCGGCAACTTTATCTTGCGTCGATGAGTTTGGCGTCAGAGCAGATTTCGCTTTTTCTTCGTCACGTTCTCTGTCCATCTTATCTTGCATTTTACGTAGGAAGCGAGCAGCTGCTTCTTGACCGCCAAGACCAAATGATAGGGCAAATGCAACCGCAACCGCACCTAAAGTTAGACCGAATGCTAAGTTAACGATAGAATCAGCGATACCCATCGCTTTTAAACCCATCGCCAGTACTAGGCCCATGATTAAGACACGTACGATGTTTGCTAAGAACTGTGAACCTTGTTCAGAGCGCTCAACGACACCAGCGATGATATTGGCAAGCCAAAAACCAATGAACAGAATGATTGCGCCCAAAATAATATTGGCACCAAAAGCAATAAACATAGCGATGATGGCTGAGATAGGCTCGAAACCTAATAGATCAGCGGCGGCAATCGCAGCAAATAGCATGGCAAAGAAGATAATAGCATAACTAACCAAGTCAGAAATCTTCTTATCACCCATGGTTTCTTGCAGACCAACTTTCGCAGGTAATTGGTTGATTTGAGTGTTTTCGATCAAACCTTTGATGATGTTAGCGACCATACGTACCACATAGAAGGTCACGATTAAAATCGCTGCTGCCATAAAGATATTTGGCAATGCTTCCATGATTTTGTTCAGCATGTTGGTTGCAGGGCGCGCAATCACATCGATTTTTAGCGCATTTAAAGCGGCAATAATCGTTGGGATGATAACCACTAAAAACGCTAATGAACCTGCAATATTAGGCAAGCTGTTTTGTTCACTTAGACCTGCTTTTGATGCAAGCTTCTGTACATCGAAAGTAGAAACTAAGTTGGTGACAATGCCGCGTACGACTTTGGCGATGATATAACCCACCACGAAGACCACACCAGCAATAAGAATATTAGGAATAAAGCTAAAGATTTTATCAACCATATTGGTCAATGGCGCAAATAAACCATCAAGCTCTAACTGACCAAGTACCATGGTCAATACAACCAAAAGGATGAACCAGTAAACCATATCAGCAATGGTGCTGCTCATTGGTTTTACGCCTGCCTTGGCACTTAAACGCTCATCCATTGATGTTTTTGCTAATGCTGCGTTAATGGCAGTACGCGCAACGGTCGCAATGACCCAACCAATCACACCAACAGCAATCGCGGCGATAAGGTTTGGAATAAAGGTCAAGACTTGATTGACCATATTAGCGAATGGCGCTGAGATAGAATTTAGATTCAGCTGACTTAGCGCGCCTGAAATCGCAATGATGAAAATAAACCAAAAGACGATTTTTGAGATAATGCCTTCTAAATCGTAGCTTTTACCGGTTGAAGAATTCATGCGTTGGTTAAGATTTACTTTTGACAACACACCACGTACAAGGGCAGCGATACCCAGTGCCACAAGCCAACCAATGATAAAAATTAAAATAGCGCCGATGATGGAACCAATAGGGCCACCCAGATAACCGTTGAACGATGTATACATTGGATTCATCCTGTCCTCCTTTAATGATCATGCATTCCTTATCAAATAATCTCTGCTCTACAATATAAGCCTGATTATTGGTAACGAACCCATACCTAATTATTAATATTTTTAATTGATATTATTCAAGAAGTGTTTTTTTATAAGACCCGAGCCAACATTCTGTGCAGATTGTTAACAAAATCTACGTTCTGTTACTTCTTACCTTAACCAATTTAGCTTAGCTGATGTAATGCGGTATTTAAAGACAGAAAGCTTAACGGCTTACTATAGTTGTGTGATAAGTTGTTAATTTGGCGGCAAATATTAACACAGACTGTACATTTGACCGATAATTTCAAGGGAATCGTAGCTCCTAAAACTAAGATTTGCTATGATAGAAGAATGTGACATCTCGCCACTATCCTTACAATTTGAGAGTATTCTATGAAAAAAATTACTACCTTAAGCATTAGTGCCCTTGCTAGTGCGATGTTATTAGTTACCGGCTGTAATGCTAGTAATGGCAATAAAGAAAGCGCCAGCAAAAGCGTTTCAGTGACTGAAAAAAGCCCAGCCAATGAAAAAGTGGGTTACAGCTTGGGTTATATGATGGCAGAAGGTAATAAAGAAGCGGTCGGCGATCTGAACCTTGATACCTTTGAAAAAGGCTTCCGCGATGGCTACGAAGGTAAGGACTCAGCATTGACGCAAGAGCAAATGCAAGAAGTGTTGATGACTTATCAAAAAGAACAAGAAGAAAAGTTCGTCAAAGAGATGGAAGGCAAAGCTGAAGATAACAAAACCAAAGGTGCGGCATTCTTAGCAGAAAATGGTAAAAAAGAAGGCGTGAAAACCACCGCTTCTGGCTTACAATATAAAGTATTGACCGCTGGTACTGGCAAGTCGCCAAAAGCGACTGACGTGGTCGAAGTCAACTACGAAGGTAAGTTGATTGATGGTACAGTATTTGACAGCTCTTATGAGCGCGGTGAGCCAATTGAATTCCCACTTAACCAAGTCATCGCTGGCTGGACAGAAGGCCTACAGTTGATGAAAGAGGGTGGCAAATACGAATTTTATATTCCATCTGATATCGCTTATGGCGAAGCAGGTAATGCTGGTATCGAGCCTAACAGCACGCTTATCTTTACCGTTGAGCTATTAAAAGTAAAATAAGGCGTTATTAGTTTTTTTACCCCTTTAGTTTAAAGAGGTTAAAAACAATAAAAAAGCCCTCATAGTGTATGAGGGCTTTTTGCTGTACGCTAATTCGGCCAGTCGATGATTAATCGCTAATTACTTATAGTGTTTTTAAATTAAAGTGTTTTTTGGAAGACTTTAGAATTGCGACCGTTATTATATTTTTCACGGCGCGCCTCCGGTAAAGCGGCAGCATCAACTTCCGCAAAACCTTGCTCGACAAACCAATGTGCAGTACGAGTGGTCAGGACGAACAACTTATGTAAACCATGGCTGCGCGCTTGTTGCTCCAAAAACGCCAGCAGGTCAGCACCGCGGCTGCCACTACGATATTCAGGATGCACCGCCACACAAGCCACTTCCGCTGAATCTGCATCCAGTGGATAAAGCGCGGCACAACCCAAAATCATACCATCACGCTCAATGACGCTATAGTGGTCAATTTCTTGTTCTAAGCGCTCGCGCGAGCGGCTGACTAAGATACCTTGTTGTTCTAGCGGGGTTAGTAGCTCAAGCAGTCCAACCACATCGTCAATATCAGCACGGCGAATCTCTTCATACGGGTCATGGCTAATCAAGGTGCCAGAACCATCACGGGTAAATAGCTCTTCGAGTAACGCGCCATCTTTGGCATAAGAGATGATATGGGTGCGATGTACGCCTTGACGGCAAGCATTGCTAGCACAGCTTAAGAAGTAATTAATCTCGCAATTTAAATCACGATCGCGTAAAAAGCGGTCGACTTCATTTGGAATCATCTCACGCAACAAGCGGTCGTCATGATTGATGCCGGCTTCTTCGCCTAAGAATATCAGCTTATCAGCACCGAGCGCCACAGCCGCACTAAGCGCTACATCTTCCGCCAATAAGTTGAAAACTTCACCCGTTGCTGAATAACCCATCGAGCCTAAAATCACAATATGGTCATGTAACAGGTTATTTTTAATGGCTTCGACATCGATTGAGCGCACCTCACCAGTCATCTGATAATCAACGCCGTCACGTATTCCATAAGGACGGGCGGTGACAAAGTTGCCCGAAACCGCGTCAATACGCGAGCCGTACATGGGTGAGTTTGCTAAGCCCATCGACAGTTGGGCTTCGATTTGTAAACGAATTGCACCAACCGCTTGTAAGATAGCCGGCATAGCAACACGCGGGGTCACGCGAATATCTTTATGTAAGGGAGAAGTAATCTGCGCATCTTTGAGGTTTTTTTCGATTTGCGGTCGCGCGCCGTGTACCAGTACCAGTTTGATACCCAAGCTATGCAATAAAGCAAAGTCATGAATCAAGGTACTGAAATTGGGATGATTGACCGCCTCACCGCCAAACATAATCACGAAAGTCTTACCGCGATGGGTGTTAATGTAAGGGGCAGAGTTGCGGAACCAGTGTACGTATTCAGGATTAATTTGTGGCATGGCGCTAGTAGTCATAATGGGTGCAATAGTTGTTAGAATAAGAAAAAGAGCGTGACAGCAAAAGCGTGTCGCTAATGAATTACCATAGCAAAAAACACCGTTATGAGCTATCTTTTATTTTAGCCACTTTAATGAATCTTGGTAGCAAATAGATGATATACACAACCTCAACACGGGATTGGTGTACCGCCAAACGCTTTTTGTTATGCTAAGCGCTATTGCTTTAGCACCAGCTTACGCAGATAATTGATAAAAATAACCATGTTGTTGACCGACGCTTTATTAACAAATTGTTTTACCGCTATACTGTTTTACCGATACATTAACTAGGGATAATGAATGTCATGAAGAAAAGTAACCATTTTGCAAACCCATTCAGTGCGTGGAGCGGCCACCGCTTATTTCATGTTGTCGCTGGTACGCTCGTTGGCGTGATGGCAGTGACGCAGGCTTCAGCAATGTTGCCAACGCCAGAGCAAGCCGTTGATAATTCAGTGGCAATCCAGTCGAATGCCAACCCAGTCAGCACTTCAACGGCGCAAGCGGTCAATAGTAAAATCACCGCCTCATTGATTAGTGTTGATGCAAATGGTCAGGAAGTACTGGTTCCAGTCAATGCCAATACGCGCCTGCAGTCAGGGAATGTCTTAGAATATCAAGGCTACTTTACCAATACCAATGCTGATCGCGTACGTAAAATGACCGTCACTATGAGTATTCCTGAGCAAGTAGAATTGCTACGTGCCGTTTCTCCTGACTTCCCTTATGGTAGTGCTGACGGCAACACCTTTGCCCGTATGCCATTACGCGGTAAGGTTGATAATCAATTGCAAGAAATTCCGTTAAAATACTATAAAGCGGTACGTTGGGATTTAGAAGGCGTTGGTTTGAATGATACCGTCGTGGTTAAATATCGTGCACGCGTTAAATAAGTCTGCTTTTTGATATTTATCTAATGCCTGCCGAATCGAAAAGCACCACAGTCTAAGGTCTAGGCTGTGGTGCTTTTTTTATAAACAACTTACTAACTCAGATTTGGTAAAATGGCTTTTACCAGCTGAAGGTGCTTTTGAAATTAAAGCGTGGCATATTTACTTGGCAGCTTTTCTACAAGACCTTTTTCTTGCTGGGCTTTGTCTTTCATAAGTTGCTTAATGGCCGCAATCTGCGGGGTGGTGGCTTGCATACCAGCTGTCATTAGCGCGCGTCGTTGGCTGGTATCTAGCGAGCTAATATGACCGATATCGGGGATAATAATAATATCAGCGCGCTCACGTTCACGGCGCATTGCTGTCGAACGCTTGGTGCTTGCTTGGCTAACACTCGTAACATTGGTTGCGTTAGAAAAATTGGTGACGATATTGCTTTCAAGAAAACCCCAAAAACTACTTAATGAATTGATAGTCGGTATCTTGTTATTAGCAGGACTATTAGCATTCGCCGCTGTCACATCAACGGCGATGATAATATCGGCCCCTAAATCACGGGCGGTGTCGACTGGTACTAAGCTGACCACGCCACCATCAACATATTTTTTACCAATCTTTTCAGGAATGCGCGGCGCGATAAAAATATTGGGTACGCTGCATGATGCTTGTACTGCAAGTCCGGCATCGCCGCTGCTAAAAACGGCCTTTTTTAGCGTATATTTTTCGGCAGCGACGGCGGCAAAAGATATTGGAAAGTTTTCTATAGCGCGTCCGCTAACTTTTGCATTAATAAAGTTTTTAAGTTTAATACCTTCAATAAAGCCTTGGTTTGATAAGGTGAAATCTGTTAGTTCACTGTCAGAAGTATTTAACGCTAAGCGCTCAAGCTGTTTGGCGTTATAACCACTGGCATATAAGCTGCCAATCAGACTGCCGACACTGGTACCGACCACTAGTGTTGGCGTGATACCGTTTTCTTCTAAGGCTTTAATGACGCCAATATGGGCAAAGCCCTTGGCACCGCCCCCGCCTAAGACTAAGGCGACCTTTGGCTGTTTTTCTATAGGTGCGACGGTTTTAGTAACTGATGGTAAACTTTGGCAAGCACTAATAAACACGCCCAATATGCCAAGCATACTAAATCGCAGCAAGCGTGCTAAATGACGATAGCCATTATAATGAGTAGATAAAAACATATGCGAAAATCACCATAGAGCAATAAAGAGGTATACGATAAGCCATTCATCAGTCGCTTACTTAGAAATCAGCTAGACGCCATATCGTTAAATAGCTTAGCATAGGCAAGTCGCTTGTCAGTTATAATCACTCTGACTGCATTTTTATAGAGGTTGATGATTATAGCTTTTATAAGACCAAATATACGTTAAATCATAACCATCATTAGGATTATTGATGCCCACATCGGTTAGCCGCACTCCTACCTTGAACTCAGCAGACGCTATAAGGCCTGAGATGCCCGTTTCCGCGCTTGATATGCCGGTGACGGCACTGGCGGGCGTGGGGCCAAAGGTGGCGGAGCAACTGTCCCAGTTAGGTATCGAGCGCATTTTTGATTTGCTGTTGCATCTACCGCGTGATTATGAAGATCGTAGCCGATTGGTATCGATAGCCGATGTGGCGCATGGGCAAGCCGCCTTGATTACAGGGCGGGTGGTGCATGTCGATACCAAGCGCAGTGGTATGACCGTGGTGGTTGATGATGATACTGGCACGATATCGCTGCGTTTCTTTAAAGTGTATCGCGGCCTTGCGCAAACGATGAGTATTGGCACGCAGCTACAATTATTTGGCGAAGTAAAGGTCAGTCGTTACGGTAAGCAGATACATCATCCTGAATACCAAGTGATCAGTAGCAATGAAGCCATCGTCAATACAGGGTTACAGCCGATTTATCCGAGTGTTAAAGGCTTACATCAAAATAAGCTGCGTACGCTAATTAAGCTTGCGCTGCAAACGGTGCGCACCCAAGGTCTACCGATGACCTTGTTTACGCCTGCTGACTTTGCTGTGGTCGCTGATTTACCGTTAGCACCTTTTGAGCCTGCTAAATTGGCAATGGCAGAAGATGATTTTCCAGACGATATATTCTCAACCCTTGCGCGTCGTGTGCCTGACAATTCAATAAGCAATATTGGCAACACAACTGCAGTTAATGACACGGCTAATCAAAACGTTTATAACCTAACGATATTTGAAGCCTTGGTATTGCTGCATACGCCGCCGACTTATACCGATGCAGGACGACAATATCAGCTGCTTACGCAACTAAGCGCCCGCACTCATGCTGCCTGTCAGCGTTTAATCATTGAAGAATTAACCGCGCATCAACTGAGCCTATTATATCGCCGTCAGCAATTGCATCAGCATAAAGCGCCTAAATGTACGATGAGTAGCCCGCTTGCCGATAAGCTATTTGCCGCATTGCCGTTTGATTTAACTGGCGCGCAGCAACGCGTCATGAAAGACATCACCGCAGATATGGCGACTTCTATTCCGATGCTCCGACTGGTACAAGGAGATGTTGGCGCAGGCAAAACCTTGGTCGCTGCAGGCGCGGCGGGCTATGCACTCGATAGTGGCTGGCAGGTTGCGGTCATGGCACCAACAGAAATCTTAGCAGAGCAGCATTTGGTCAATTTTAAAAACTGGTTTGAGCCATTGGGTATCGGCGTTGGCTGGCTGGCTGGTAAGCAAACCGCCAAGCAGCGCCGCGAAGCGTTAGAAGCGGTAGCAGAAAATACGGTGCAAGTGGTAGTTGGTACGCATGCCTTATTCCAAGAGCAGGTGAAATTTGCCAAATTGGGCTTGGTCATTATTGATGAACAGCACCGCTTTGGCGTTGAGCAGCGAATGGCCTTGACCAATAAGGGCGTGGCCAATAGTACTCCGCATCAGCTGATTATGACGGCAACCCCGATACCGCGGACGCTGGCGATGAGTGTGTATGGCGATATGGATACGTCCATCATTGATGAGCTGCCTCCGGGGCGTACGCCAATTACCACGGTGACGATTGACCGTAACCGCCGCGACGAAGTCATTGAGCGTATTGCAGTGAATTGTGAAGCAGGTAGGCAGGCGTATTGGGTCTGCTCATTGGTAGAAGAATCAAGCGTGCTTGATGCGCAAGCAGCAGAAGCGACTTATGAAGACTTAAATGAGCGCTTAGATATTCGCATTGGCTTGGTACATGGCAAAATGAAGTCTGCTGACAAGCAAGCCATCATGCAAGAGTTTAAAGCGGGCAATCTTGATTTATTGATTGCCACAACGGTTATCGAAGTTGGGGTTGATGTACCTAATGCCTCACTCATGGTGATTGAGAATGCTGAACGTTTGGGATTATCACAACTACATCAGTTGCGCGGGCGGGTTGGGCGTGGTTCGACCAAAAGCTTCTGCGTATTGTTATACCAAAAGCCGCTGTCGGAGACGGGTACGGAGCGCTTAAATGTGCTGCGTGACAGCACCGACGGTTTTGTGATTGCGCAAAAAGACTTAGAGCTACGCGGCCCCGGTGAGCTGTTGGGCAAACGTCAAACCGGTAACGTTGGCTATTATTTGGCCGACCTTATCCGCGATGAGCAACTATTTGCCATTGCGCAGCGCCTAGCGAAACATCTTATCTCTGACCCAACACGTAAAGCGGACGTCAGCCAACTTATCCATCGCTGGATGCCAGAAGCCAGTCGCTATACCAATGCTTAATAATTAACGCTTGCTTAGTAACTGAGCCAATTCTCTGTCATCAACTCTCCTAAAAAAGCCATTATTTTTTTAAAGATAATGGCTTTTTCTTATGGGTTTTATAGGCTATCTAGAAGTTAGAAGGTAATACCAGCCTATTTAAGTTCATTAACGAGATGTTCTGATTATTTGTAATTTTTATCCGTTTCGTTTGGTCAGTTTTACGCCCATCCTTTATTAATAGAAGCAGACTTACGAAGCTAAAACACGATATATAAAAATAAGATGATGACTTAATATATGCTATCCTCAATAAATTTATAGACTATTGTAATCATAAATAGCCCCTTTTTTAGCTATAATTTTCTAACTTTATACCCTTTCTAATTGCCTGTATTGACAGAGAGTTATCATGAGCGATGTTGAAGACAACCAGCGACCAGTTGAACCAGAGCTACCACCTTACCGCCAAGCGGATGCACGTGCGCCCAAATCATCATCGAAATATCCTTGGTGGTTATTGCCAGTATTAGCCGTAGTCCTTGTGATTGGGGTTTTGGTCGGTAAGTATTGGGGCGGCGATAAAGATGCGAGTATTGATTCATCAGCGGCTAACAAGGCACAAAGCGCAAATGCTGACCCAAAAGAGAGCAGCAATCAACAGGCAGTGCTTTCGGTCGAAACGGTAACGCCAAGCCAAGACAGTATTGGCAATACCTTAAGCGCTGACGGCACTATTAACGCCAAAGATGTCGCCAATGTCAGCCCTAAAGTAAATGGTGTGGCTATCGAGCAGGTGTTGGTTGAAGAAGGCGATCGGGTCAAAGCGGGGCAAGTCCTGGCGATATTTGATACCGATGCCATGCAGCAGCAAGTCTTGCAGGCGGAAGCCGATGTTGCCGAAGCCGAAGCAACGCTTGCCAATGCAACTGCCGATGCCGCTCGTGTCCTACCGCTGATTGAGATTGATGCCATTAGTAGGCAAGAAGCGGATCGCTATCGTACCTCAAAGCTACAGGCAGAGGCGGCCTTGCAAGCGTCGAAAGCGCGTCTTAGTACCCAACGCTTGAGTGTGAAAAACGCCAACGTGGTTGCGCCGGTCAGCGGTGTCATCAGTGAAAAAATGGCGGAAGTCGGTATGGTTGCTGGTGGTGAGCCATTATTTACCATTATTAAAGGCGGTATTTTAGAGTGGCGTGCGGATATCGATCCTAAGCTGCTAGGCGAAGTGAGTGTCGGTACGCCAGTGCGCGTCAGCTTGCCAGCCGGCGATTCGGTTATGGGTAAGGTTAATCGTATTGCGCCAACGGCTGATGATAATCGCCAAATCACCATTTATGCTAGCCTTGTGCCAAACTCAAAAGTACGCGCGGGCATGTACCAAACGGGCGAGTTTTTATTGGGTAGTACCAGCGCGCAAAAGGTGCCCAATAGCGCTATCGTCAGTAATGACGGCTATGATTATGTGATGCTAGTGACTAATATTAAGAGCCAAGACGGTCAAAACATTGGCCGTATCAAGCAACAACGCGTAACTTTGGGTGAGCGCTTTGGTGATAATGTGGCACTAACGGAGACACTATCAGCAGACAGCCGACTTGTAAAGCAGGGCGGTAGCTTTTTAAACGACGGCGACTTGGTACGTGTGGTTGATGGCCTAAATACCGCCATTGATACATCAGGCAGCCAAACTGGTAAAGCTGCAAACACTGCAAGTACGAGCACAGCCACGCAGGCACGCTCATGAGTTTAAATGTCTCAGCTTACTCGATTAGAAATCCTTTGGTTGCCATCTTACTGTTTGTGCTGCTGACCTTGGGCGGCATCTACGGTTTTATGCAAATGAAGGTGCAGCAATTCCCTGATATTGACCTGCCAGCGGTGGTGGTCACCGTCACTTTGCCGGGTGCCGCGCCATCGCAGCTCGAAAACGACATTGCCAAAAAGATAGAAAATAAGCTCACCAGTATTGAGGGCGTTAAGTATATTCGTACCACCCTACAAACGGGTGCCGCGACCATGGTCACCGAGTTTGTCCTAGAAAAAGACATACAAGAAGCAGTCGACGATGTACGTTCGGCGGTCGGTGAGGTACGTGGCGATTTGCCAGCTGCGGCCAATGATCCAATCATTACCAAAGTCTCAACGGCCGGGTTTCCCGTCGTCACTTACTCTGTTGCCTCTGACAATATGAACGTCGAGGACTTATCTTGGTTCGTCGATGATACGGTCACCAAGCGTTTATCCGATATTCCAGGGGTCAGTACCGTTAGCCGCATCGGTGGTTTGCAACGTGAAATCACCGTTGCCGCCGACCCAATTGCGTTGAGCGGTTTGAAATATCCTATCGCCCAGTTATCAGAACAAATCACCGGTATTCAACAAGACAGCTCAGGCGGTGAAGCGGAAGTAGGCAAGACCACCCAGACCATTCGGGTACTTGGTGCGGTTGAACGTGCCAGTGATTTAAACAATTTACAAGTCGCGGTGCCGACGGGTGGTACGCAAGCGCTTGGACGTATGGCGCAAATCACCGATGGCGCTGCTGACCCAAGCTCGATTGCTAAGCTTGATGGGCAAACAGTGGTGGCATTTAATATCACCCGTTCGCGCGGTGCCAGTGAGGTTGAAGTGATGGAGCTGGTTGACGCCGAGCTTGCCAAGCTATCAGCCGATGTCGGCAATATCGATATTGAAAAAGTCTATGATCGTGCTACGCCAATCGCTGAGGATTATCAAGCGTCGTTACGCATGCTAATAGAAGGCGGATTGCTTGCTGTTGTCGTGGTGTTCTTATTTTTACGCAATGTCCGCGCGACCTTTGTGGCGGCTGTGGCGTTACCGTTGTCAGTTATTCCTACTTTTTTAGGGATGTACTTATTCGGCTTTAGTCTTAATATTATCTCGTTATTGGCGCTGTCATTGGTCATCGGGGTCTTGGTCGATGATGCGATTGTAGAAGTTGAAAACATTATCCGCCATTTGCGCATGGGCAAGACGCCTTATGAAGCGGCGATGGAAGCAGCTGATGAGATTGGTTTAGCCGTTGTCGCGACCACATTTACCTTAATTGCAGTGTTTTTACCGACAGCTTTTATGGGCGGGATTGTCGGGCAGTTTTTCCGGCAATTTGGTTGGACTGCCGCCTTATCGATATTTGCGTCGTTAATGGTCGCGCGTCTTATCACTCCGATGATGGCTGCTTATATATTGCGACCAGAAAAAAAGCATGTCGAAAAACAAAGCGCGCTCATGGATTGGTATCTAAAAGTGGTCTCTTGGACGCTGCATCATCGCTGGATTACCATGGGTGCGACGCTAATATTATTTGTAGCATCACTTGCTTTGGTAAAATTACTACCAACGTCCTTTATTCCTGATAATGATATTGACCAAACGCGGGTTGAGATTGAGCTAACCCCAGATGTAGCGCTAGAAGATACCGAACGTGTGGCGGCGATGGCTAGTGAGCGTATATTGGCCATGCCTGAAGTGAGCCATATTTTTACCTCGGTAGGCGAAGCGCAAGCGGCAATGGAGGCCAGCTCAGGCGGCAAAGCTGAAAATATCGCGGGCTTAGATATCGTACTTGCTCCGCGCGCAGAGCGTGCCTCTAAGCAAGAGATTGAACGGCAGATAAGCAGCATGCTCTCAGAAGTACCCGGCGCACGCTTTACGGTTGGTTTATCGAGTGGCGGTGAGACCGGTTATAATTTTTCTTTGACCAGTACCGATCCGCAACTGCTCGAGCAAACCGCGCAGCAAATAATGACAGAGATTCGTGCATTACCAAGTGC
Organism: Psychrobacter communis; assembly: GCF_014836505.1. NCBI lineage: Bacteria > Pseudomonadati > Pseudomonadota > Gammaproteobacteria > Moraxellales > Moraxellaceae > Psychrobacter > Psychrobacter communis. Next base: position 5,363 of record NZ_JACSQR010000034.1, on the reverse strand, counting down.
CGGCGCTGTCACCAGTGACCGCAGTCTACCGCGTCAAGAGCTAACGGTAACTCCAGACAGACTGGCGATGGCGGATAAAGGCGTGACCACGCAAGATATCGCCACTACCTTACGTGTGGCGACTGTTGGTGATTATGAGCAGCGATTATCTAAGCTCAATCTCGATACACGCCAGATTCCTATCGTGGTGCGCCTGCCAGATGTTGCCAAACAAAATGTCAGTCAATTAGAAGGCTTATATGTGCCAAGCGCCTTACCACCGGGACAAGGCGTACGGGTAGGTGAGGTGGCATCGTTAAACTTTGGTACCGGACCTGCACAAATCAGCCGCCTTGATCGTGAGCGGGCGATTAGTATTACGGTGCAGCCTGCCAATGGCGAGCTTGGGGACTTGGTGCAAGCAGTTAAAGCCATACCCAGTATGCAGCAGCTGCCGGCCTCTATTACTATTATTGACCAAGGACAAGCCGAGAATATGGCTGAGCTATTTAGTGGCTTTGTGATTGCGATGTCTGTCGGTGTGGTCTGTATCTTAGGCGTGCTGATTTTATTATTTGGGCGCATATTGCAGCCATTTACCATTTTGATGGCTCTGCCGCTGTCTATCGGTGGCGCTTTTGTCGGCTTAGTGATTACCAACAGCAGTCTGTCGATGCCATCGATGATTGGTTTTATCATGTTGATGGGCATCGCCACCAAAAACTCTATCTTGTTGGTCGATTACGCATTGATTGCTCAGCGCCGAGGTTTGGCGCGTTTTGATGCCATTATCGATTCTTGTCGTAAGCGTGCGCGGCCGATTATCATGACCACCATTGCGATGGGCGCTGGCATGTTGCCATTGGTCTTTGGTTGGGGCGATGCCGATCCTACCTTCCGTCGTCCGATGGCTGCCGCGGTACTGGGTGGTTTGGTCACCTCAACCCTATTAAGCCTCGTAGTCATTCCCGTGGTTTATACCTTGATGGACGACTTATCAGGATGGTTTGGCAAATGGTTGATACCGCATGGTAAAGAGAAGGAAAGCGTCGTTATTGAAAAATAATTTGTGCTGGTAAAGCTGCTAGATCAACCACACGGAAAGTAGTTGATTTAGGGTTTTGCACCCTGTTAATCATAAGGACTAGGATTACGATCGACTTTTAGAATATTGCCTAAACTTAAGGCATAGCCCAAATTAAAGCCATGCTGACTACAACATATCTAAAAACCTAACCGCAAGCATGGCTGTTAATATAAAAATTAGAGCGCTCACGCATAATGCCTGCCAGAGATATTTTTTGTCATCCATAATTAACTACCTTACATTCTTTTATATGAATATAACACGTTAATTATTTTCTAATGCAAAAAAATCACTCAAAATATCATTATTCATAAAATCTTCTGCCACGCTCCTAGTTACCAAGTCCTATTCCATAACCTTGTCTTATCAACGTGAATTTAACTCATCTTAGATTTAAATAGTATCATTTTTATTCATGATCGCGTTCGGGTATGATTTATCTCATATACAAATTTGGTTTTATCTCACACAATGAGAATAGGGTAGCGGATTATCATGAGTAAACAATTTACATATTCGATCTCGAGCATTCGTTTTGATGAAAACTATCATCCGGCAGATAGCACGCGTCTGACCACGAACTTTGCCAATTTGGCGCGCGGTGAGCAGCGTGAAGAAAATCTGCGTAAAACACTAAGAATGATTAATAATCGTTTTAACGCTTTGGCGCATTGGGATAACCCAACCGCCGACCGTTACTCTGTTGAAGTTGATATTATTTCAGCAGATTTAGATATTGAAGGTAATGGCGATACTTTTCCGGTCATCGAAACGCTAAAAACCACGATCGTCGACCATAAAGACAATACCCGTATCGACGGTATGATTGGTAATAGCTTTTCCTCTTATGTACGCGATTATGACTTTAGCGTTGTCCTATTAGAGCATTTCGATAAAAACCCGTCATCGCCACCGCCGGCAGATTTTGGTGACTTACATGGCAAACTGTTTCAGTATTTATTGAATTCAGAAACCTATCAAGCTGAGTTTAATAAACAGCCGGTGATTTGCCTAAGTGTATCGACCAGTAAAACCTATCATCGTACGATTAACCAGCATCCGGTGTTAGGGGTTGAATACCGACAAGACGAATATTCTTTAACTGACGATTATTTTCATAAAATGGGCTTAACCGTGCGCTATTTTATGCCTGCTGGTAGTGTTGCGCCTTTAGCGTTTTATTTTGCCGGTGACTTGCTGACTGATTACACTGACCTTGAGCTCATCAGTGCGATTGCAACTATGGAAACCTTCCAAAAGATTTACCGTCCTGAAATCTATAATGCCAACTCGACGGCAGGTCAGGTATATCAGCCCAGTTTGAAGTACCAAGACTATTCACTGACGCAAATCGTTTATGACCGTGAAGAGCGTAGCCAAATGGCAGTGAAGCAAGGTAAGTTTACGCAAGAGCAGTTTATCAAGCCTTACCAAGCGATTCTTGAAGAATGGGCGGCAAGCTATGAGGTGAATGAGCACGCTGCAGAAGCATGTGCGGATAAAGAGTACGCTGCCTAACTATTTTCAACCTAGATACGTTCAATTTAAATACTATCAATCTAGCTGGAATGAGAATACCAATAAATAAGAAGATAAATGTTATGACACTGCTATTACCAACACAAAAGTTATTATCGACACAAAGATTATTACCAACCTCAACCGCTGGCAGCTTGCCAAAACCGTCTTGGCTAGCTGAACCGGAAAAAATTTGGTCACCTTGGGCTTTAGAGGGCGAGCAACTGCTCGAAGCCAAACAAGATGCGCTACGGGTGTCATTACAAGAGCAATTGCAGGCAGGGATTGATATCGTCAGTGATGGCGAGCAGACACGTCAGCATTTTGTGACTACCTTTATTGAACATCTTGATGGTGTCGATTTCGAAAAGCGTGAAACGGTTAAAATTCGCAATCGTTATGAGGCAAGTGTTCCGTCAGTTGTGGGTAGCGTAAGTCGCCAAAAAGCTGTGTTTGTTGACGATGCCAAATTTTTACGCTCGCAAACCGATCAACCTATCAAATGGGCGTTGCCCGGCCCAATGACGATGATTGATACCTTATATGATGGTCATTATAAAAGCCGTGAAAAACTGGCTTGGGAATTTGCCAAAATTTTAAATCAAGAAGCGAAAGATTTAGAAGCGGCTGGTGTGGACATCATTCAATTCGATGAACCAGCGTTTAACGTGTTTTTTGATGATGTTAACGACTGGGGTATTGCCACTTTAGAGCGTGCTATTGAAGGTCTAAAATGTGAAACGGCGGTGCATATTTGCTACGGCTACGGTATCAAAGCCAATACCGATTGGAAAAAAACTTTAGGGACAGAGTGGCGTCAATATGAACAAGCCTTTCCAAAACTGCAGCAGTCAAATATTGATATCGTCTCTTTGGAGTGTCAAAACTCGCATGTACCGATGGATTTGATTGAACTGATTCGCGGTAAAAAGGTAATGGTCGGCGCCATTGATGTGGCAACCAATAATATCGAAACACCGGAAGAAGTAGCAGATACGTTACGTAAAGCGCTGCAATTTGTCGATGCAGATAAGCTTTATCCTTCGACCAACTGCGGCATGGCACCGTTATCTCGCCAAGTTGCACGCGGCAAATTGCAAGCCTTGAGCGCAGGTGCAGCTATTGTACGTAAAGAGCTTAGCGTTTAGCATTTCTTAACAAAGCTTACCTTGTTTAAACCCATGAGTGACCTCAGTTATCAATGTACTTAAAGATTAAAATTTAGGAGTTAAGTCATGATTGAAGCAACTGATTTTAGAGATGCCATGTCTCTATTACCGACAGCGGTCAATGTGATCACCACAAAAGGTGACTCTGGCTGTCATGGGTTTACCGCCTCGGCGGTCTGTAGCGTGACCGATACACCGCCAACCTTGCTTGTCTGTATGAATCAGAGCTCGCGCTCACACGAACATTTTCTTGAAAACAAAACGTTAAGTGTCAATGTCTTAGGTACGCAGCACGAACCCATATCTAATGCCTTTGCCTCCAAACTATGCTCAGAAGAGCGTTTTTGTCACGGTGCTTGGACGACATTAACCACAGGTGCCCCTGTTTTAGAGGATGCGCTAGTCAGTTTTGATTGTGAAATTGATGACATTCAACAAGTCGGCACACACAGTATTTTTATGTGCCGCGTGGTCGCCATCAAACAAGGTGTGAGCGATGAAAGTTTGGTGTATTTCAATCGCTCGTACCATCAAGTGGGTCAAACAGAAATCGTTTAACCTACTTTTAAAGCCCTTGTTATTTAACTAAAACTATAGCTAACTGAGAAGTAACTATCCTGTGGAAATACTCATTTTTTTAATAATAGGCGCGCTAGCAGGATTTGCTGCCGGGCTTTTTGGTGTGGGCGGTGGCACGATTATTGTGCCTTTATTGTTTGTCGTTTTTACCCAAATGGATTACAGCCCTGACAGCATTATGCATTTAGCATTAGGGACGTCATTGGCGACTATTATTGTCACCTCTATCAGCTCGCTTATGGCACACAATAAAAAAGGCGCTGTGATGTGGCCGGTGTTTAAAAATCTGGCACCAGGTTTAGCGCTAGGTTGTTTCTTAGGCGCGGGAATCGCAGGGCAGATATCTGGGTTGTATCTTCAGCTGATTGTTGGGGTTTTTTTACTGTGGGTTGCTTATAAGATGTTTTTTGCCGGTAAAAAACCTGTTGCTAATCATTCTAGTGGCGCTAATGATGTCAGTAGCGCCAACTACGCCAATCCAGTACTACCCTCAAAACCTAAGCAATTAGCAGCAGGCGGCGTTATTGGTGTCGCTTCTGCTATCTTTGGTATTGGCGGTGGCAGCTTAACCGTGCCTTATCTCACGCGTTATAATGTGGTGATGCAAAAAGCGGTTGGGACTTCAGCGGCGTGCGGGTTGCCGATTGCTATAGCCGGTGCATTAGGGTTTATGTTTTTTGGCATGCAGCAGCAAGTCGATGTGCCTAATACCATTGGCTTTGTACATATTTATGCCTTTTTAGGCATTAGTATTATGAGCTTTTTTACCGCAAAATTAGGCGCAAAAGTCGCTCATATACTATCGCCAGAACTGTTAAAAAAATGCTTTGCGGTATTATTAACGGTGGTGGGATTTTATTTTCTGTATAAAGGGCTGGTTTAAATACTCATGTTTATATAATAGGGCGTGTTTTCATTTAGAATGAGGATGCGTCCTAATCATATTATTTTGGCTAATTAACCCCAGTTCGGGATAAGCCACATTGTAACTCATTGATACTATTTACAATGTGGCTACCTGCCCCTTCTGA
>NZ_JACSQR010000033.1:0-30136 GCF_014836505.1 Psychrobacter communis | reverse complement strand
CGTGAGAAAGTCGCCTAAGAGCTTTTGCTTTTAGAATCCCCCACTTGAGCTTGTCGAAAGTGGCGGGAGTATGTCAATCAGCAACAATAGCCAAGATTTGCATCGCTAGCGTCTTGTTAAAGGGGCGGCATAAGGCGGCAAATCTCGTTTGAACGTCGATAAGGTCGTCGATGCTATCACCAGCAAAGCGCACGGTCAGATTTTGACTGGTATTTGATTGGCGCAATACGCCAAACCCGCGCGCAAAATCTAAGCGCACGCCATCGATACAGCTAAGCTTGGTGCTCACTGGCAATAGCGTTTGCGCCTGCTCTAAAGTAGTAGATTGGCTTTGCTGCGAGCACGTACAAAGGGACGGCGCACAGGCAACGACGGCTTGCGGGTTGAGTTGATGTATAGACGCAGCTGATGTCGCGTGAACCAATTGCTGTAAATACTGACAAAATCTTGCCAGTTGCTGCACGATAGAGCAGTCGTTAGCTATAGTTTTTGGTAGCGGTAAATAATGGTCAGCGGTACTGACGATAACCGGTAAACCTTTAATAATATCGGCTAGGCTTTTTGTACGAGTTGACTGAGTACCTTGAGATTTTCCCAACCAATGGAGCAGTCGTAGTGCTGCATACATGGCGTCATCATAAAGTATAAAGCGGCTATCATTAAAAATAAAATGCCCAGATAGCTCACCAGCAAAGGTTATTTGACCGTCAGACTGCTGCATTTGTTGGCGCATGAGGCTGCTGCCAGTTTTACTAAGCACAGGCGTGGCGCCAATTTCACTGATAAGCTTGGGCAGATGATGACAGCATTTAATATCAAAGAGCACTTGCGGGTATGGTCGCGAAGTCTTTAATGTTTGCGGACTTTCAATAACCGCTATTTTTGCTAATAGATAAAGCAGGTGGTCGGGCGTGACGACTTTGCCCCGACTATCGACTACCATTAACCGATCGCCATCACCATCAAAGGCGATACCTATATCTGCTTGATGAAGCAGTACGCTTTGCTGCAACTGTTTAAGACGCTGCGGCTCAGTCGGGTCCGGATTGCCAGCAGGAAAGTCACCGTCTGGCGTATCGTTGAGCATGATGACACTTTGGCAAAAATGCGTAAATAAAGGCTTGGCGATATTGCTGGTGGCGCCGTGCATACAATCAATGACTACCACTAAATCAAGTTTAGAGGAGGGTGGGTGATTATCTTCTACAGTTTGATTAAGAGGCTGATAGATTTGCTTAAAAACTTGAGTAATAGCGTCGCTATAAGCGCTTGTGACTTGATTAGCAGGTAACTGCTGTTGTTTATAACGCACAGGCTGGTCATTGGTTTTTACAGACGAATTTTGCGAATTATAACTAGCTAGTTGTTGATATAACGTTTGAATATCGGCGCTACTAGGCGAGATATGATTGACGAGCCATTTCACTCCTAAAATATCTTTAGCAGAATGGCTGGCAGTGACAATAATGCCATGCCCCTGATATTGCTCCGCCCAAAAAATCATCATTGGCGTGGTAACAAGTCCTAGTTGGATGACTTGTAGACCATGCTGAGACAAGATATCAGCAAATATTTGCGCCATGCTACCACTACCGTCACGCACATCATGACCAACAACGACAATGGTTTTTTCGTTAGTGCTTCGGCTACTATTTTCGCCAATATTTTCTCTATAAATGCTTGGCTGAGCTTGATAAAGATACGCAAAAGCATTTCCCAAGGCATGAATAAAATCATCGGTAAAATGCTGGCGCGACCCACGAATATCATAAGCACGAAATAAGGAGTGCTGCGCAGCAAAAGACGGCATCGCTTACTCTCCTTATAGTCGTGATAAATGGGCTAGTGGTGAATGAAAAATCGCTGATTATTTTTATTGCTGCGCTTGATGCTAAATAAAAATCCAATGATGCTTACTGTTTAATGCTGATATTCAATGCTACTGACGACCAGAATGGCCAAAACCGCCCGCACCGCGCGCGCTGGTATCACTAAATTCTGCCACCACTTCAAACTCCGGACGGGCGACTGGTACAACCACATATTGCGCCATACGTTCTGCTGGGTTGAGTACGAAGTCTTCATTGCTGCGATTCCAAATACTAACCATCAGCTCACCTTGATAATCGGCATCAATCAAGCCGACCAAATTACCCAAGACGATACCATGCTTATGACCGAGACCTGAGCGCGGTAAAATCATACCCGCAAAGTTAGGGTCTTGAATATAAACGGCAAGTCCAGTGCCTATTAAATACGTGGCTCCCGCTTTAATGGTCAACGGTTCATCAATGCAAGCACGTAAGTCAATACCTGCGCTGCCATCGGTAGCGCGCGTCGGTAGCGAGAACGCTTTATCTTCAGTAATTTTAGGGTTTAATACTTTAACTTGTACAGCTTGCATAACGCACTCACTTAACGATGTAATGGTTGTATAAACAGAATGAATCACATTTTTAACGATTAGGTTTTAAATGCTTAACAACAACTATTAATACCCCACTCTCAACTTGTTTTTCTAAGGTATTGGTTTACTTAGTTTTTAAAATTTCAGTTAAAACAATTAGAATTTTAAATTCTATAAAAATCAAAAGCCTACGATAAGTTGAGATTGGCGTATTAATAGAAATAGCTGCTGATTTTTAACTTTTGTTTTTCAACTTTTCATGGGCGGTCGACTAAAGAATCAGCACGCTCGCCAAGCCCAAAAACGACATAAAGCCCACTATATCGGTCACGGTGGTCAAAATAACCGAGGCGGATAGCGCAGGGTCGATATTCATACGTTTGAGCATCAGCGGAATACTAATGCCCGAAACGTTGGCGGCGGTCATGTTAATCGCAATGGCAAGCCCGATGACGGCGCTGATTTTAACATCATGAAACCACAATTGCGCAATAATCGCCATGATTATCGCCCATATGATACCGTTTATCGCGCCAACCCACAGCTCTTTATTTAATAACCATAGGCGATTCGACCCACCGATTTGACCCATTGCCATCCCGCGAATGACCACCGTCAGCGTTTGCGAGCCTGCAATTCCGCCCATACTGGCAACCACCGGCATCAATATCGCCAGTGCCACAACCTTTGCTAATACCGCTTCAAACTGCCCAATCACAGCGGCCGCCAATAGCGCGGTACATAAATTAATACCGAGCCAAATACTACGGCTTTTGGCACTGGTTAAAATAGGCGCAAACAGCTCTTCATCTTGGCTAACACCAGCAAGGTTTTTCATGGTGCTATCGACATCATCTTGGATAATCTCCATGATATCTTCGCCGTTTAACTGTCCGACCAGCTCGCCGTGGCTGTTAATCACTGGCGCAAAGCGGATATCTTCTGAACGGAAAATCGACGCCGCATCTTGAATATCTAAGCGATCATTGACAGTGATGGCACTATGAATCAAGTCGGCGACTAAGGTGCTTTGCTGGTGTTTAATCAAATCCGCCAGACTCAATAAGCCAAGCAGCTGCTGGCTTTGGTCGACGACCAATAGCTCTTGGCTTTCATCATCGAGCAAATCAGCATTCTCTCGCAGCCAGCTTTGCACTTCTGCAAGGGTGATGTCGTCCCTGACTTGAATGAGGTCAGGATCCATATAACTGCCGACTTCCCAGTCTTCATAAGTATCGAGTTTATTGACCTGCACTCGGATGTCTTCATCCAAGGTTGCCATCACCGAGGTGCGCACACTTTCGGTAACGGTATCTAAAATCTCAGAGATATCTTGCGCATCAAGGTCTTGGGTAAACAGCGATATCTCTTTTGAAGAAACATTCTCCAACAGCGGCTGGCGGGTATCAAACTCCAGCTCTGCCAGTACTTCACCTTTGATATTTTCTGGTACTTGCGCCCAAATCAGTAAGCGATTTTGGCTCGGGAAAGACTCTAATAGGCTGGCAATCTCATATTCTGATTGCTTTTCTAAAAACTCAGTAATCGCCGCATACGCTTTTTCTGCTACCAATTCTTGCAAATATAATAACTTATATTCGCCGCTTGCTTCTGCCGGATTATAGTCAGCCTGTCGGGTCAATGGTCGTTCAGGATTCGTCGTCGAGGTCGGCATAAAGGTTCCAAATTTTTAAAAGATATTCGTATAAAAATTGAGTTTACCGCTCATGTAAAGAGCGGTAAACAGGGTATCGCTTAAGTTTTAAACTTAACGATTACCTAGTAAAGCACGAATATTGGCCAAGTATTCATCAGCGACTTTTTCAGGGTCTTTGCTGGCTTTTTTCTTTTTCGCTTTGGCCGGCCAGTCGATATGATCTTCTGGCAATTCATCCAAAAAACGTGATTCAGAGGTCACGCGCATTTGCCCGCCTGCACGGCGCTGGGTCGCAAGCGTTAATGTCAGCTCACGGCGAGCGCGGGTAATACCCACGTACATTAAGCGGCGTTCTTCCTCAATGGTTTCACTAAGGATAGAGTTGCGGTGCGGTAGCATTTCTTCCTCAAGTCCCATGATATAGACAAAATCAAACTCCAAGCCTTTTGCTGCATGTAAGGTCATGAGGTTCACTTTATTGGTATTTTCTTCTTCTTGCTGCTGCTCGAGCATATCAAGCAAGACCAATTTGCGAATGATGGTATCAATCGTACGGTCTTCGTCTTCTTCAGCACGATTAATCAATGACTGAATACTGGTATAAAGCATGTCGATATTATCGATGCGGTTTTTTTCTTGTTGCGGCGTTTTGGCATCGCTACGTACAAAGTCGATATAGCCGGTTTCATCAATCATTTGACGGACGATAGGCACAGGGTCGGGGTGCTGATCGAGCTCACGGGTATAATGCTCGATAAAATCGCCAAACTCTTTTAAGGTACCATAGGCTTTTGACGGCAAGACGTGAGCAAGACCAGCATGGGTACAAGAGGCAAGTAAGGAGATACTATGCTCTTGCGAAAATAAACCAAGCTTTTCAAGCGTTGCTGGGCCCATGCCGCGCTTGGGCGTATTGATAATACGTAAAAATGCGCTGTCGTCTTCGGGGTTTAAAATCAGACGCAGATAGCCCATGATGTCTTTGATTTCACTACGGGCAAAGAACGACTGACCGCCCGATAATTTATACGGCACTTGCAGCTGACGCAATTGCGCCTCAAGCATGCGCGCCTGAAAGTTACTGCGATAAAGAACGGCGTATTGTTCCCATTCATTACCAAAACGCAGTTTATGGGTGACGATTTCTTTTGCCACGCGCTCAGATTCATCGTCGTCATTACGGCAATTAATAATGCGAATTTTTTCGCCTTGCCCTTTATCTGACCACAGTTTCTTTTCAAATAAATGCTCGTTATTGGTAATAACGGCGTTGGCAGAGGTTAAAATACGCGTGGTTGAACGATAATTTTGCTCAAGCATGACGATTTTTAATTTGGGGAAATCTTCTTTTAGCAGGGCCATGTTTTCAGGTTTTGCACCGCGCCACGCATAGATAGATTGGTCGTCGTCACCTACGACAGTAAAGCGCCCTTGCGGTCCGACCAGATATTTAATCATCTCATATTGGGCGGTATTGGTATCTTGATATTCATCGACCAATAAATAACGAATACGGTTTTGCCATTTATCACGCAGCTCAGCGTTTTCACGTAAGATTTTGGTTGGCAGTACAATCAAATCATCAAAATCTACGGCATTATAAGCGCGTAGGTTACGCTCGTATAAAGCATAAAGCGTCGCAAAAATCATATCTTCTGGATCGTCCAAGGTTTCCATCGCCTTATCCGGCTCAATCAAATCATTTTTCCAATCAGAAATCATTTTTATCGCTTTGCCAACCAGCTCACGGCTTTCGGCGCCGCTTAAATTGTCACGCATCATCAGCTCCATTAAGAGCCGCTTGCTGTCATCGCTGTCCATGATGGAAAAGTTGCCTTTCAATGGCGTATGAATCAGCTCGTAACGCAAAAACTGCAAGCCAAATTGGTGAAAGGTCGATACCGTCAGACCGCGAGTTTTTTCACTTGGCAGCAATTTACTGACCCGCGCTTTCATCTCACGCGCCGCTTTATTGGTAAAGGTCACCGCCGTGATACGCTCGGCTGGCATATTGCATTCTTCGATGAGATAAGCGATTTTACGGGTAATCACCGAGGTTTTACCGGAGCCTGCCCCAGCCAATACCAATAAAGGTCCTGAGACATAAAGCATGGCTTCTTGTTGTTTGGGATTAAGTTGACTCATAAAATGACCTGTAAGACAAAAGCAAAAGAGAAGATAAAACGGATAACGGATAGTAGCATCGTTGACTAACTGTACTGCCAATCGAAATATGGCAAAAGGTAGCTATACTTTTGTTAAAACGATGATTTCAATCAAACGCTGATTTTATTAAGATGATAATAATAAAAATCATAACGTCAATAAGGATGGTATTTTTAATAAAGACGATATTTTCGGTAAAGTATACCCAATAATAAAGGGTAACAAAATGTGTGTTCAAATAACGCCAAAGCGTCAAAATGAGGTGGGCTATTATAAAGCAAAAATCCTGTCTTTGGGGGAGGAGTTGGCAGCGGGTTTTGAGTTAAAAAAGTGTTTGCTTTGCGCAGCTTACACTATATATAGCAGCGCCCACATAAAAATTCAGATTCGCACGTAATATAAGGTAACGTCTATAACATAGTTTATGGTAAAAAAAACATATTTTTTTTGCAGATAAAATGACCATTCAATGCAGTTAAAAACTAGCTTTTGATTGCCGATATGCGTATAGTACGTAAATAATTTATGCCAGTTGTCACGTCATTGTTGACCACGTGTATGAGCTATTAAATCAATTAAGTACGCCAATAAATACGATATTGATTTAATACGTTGATCTTACGTTGTTAAAAGATGCGTTGGGCGACCAGCCTTTTATCCGCGTGCATGCCGGAATATCTATAGTTGGTCATGTCTGACATCGTCGTCAATAAGCTTGATAATTGGTTATTACCAGCACAGTAGCTATAATAGTCATGGGTTTATCACAGTCCTTGAGTTGTTTAAATATATTTGCTCAAAAATGAGTCAATGACAGCTACTTTGTGTTTTCGTCTGCGTTATGCTTATCGCCATTACCACCATCATTTGTGAGTATTCGCGGTGCGCTTGACACTCGATTGGGTGAGGAGCACGTATTATCATGTCTGCTTTTAATTGGTCAGCAATTGCTTTTATTTTAGCCGCCATTGGGCTAGTTGTCTTTATGCTGGTCGTTCCGCGCTTGCTTGGCGGTCGCTCTCAGGGCACACAAAAAGAAGAGATATTTGAAGCGGGTGTTGTCGGAGCTGGCAATGCCCGCATTCGTTTGTCTGCAAAATTCTATTTGGTGGCGATTTTCTTTGTGATTTTCGATTTAGAAGCGCTTTATCTTTATGCGTATGCCGTTTCAGTGCGCGAAGCCGGCTGGTTAGGGTTTGCTGCCGCCGCCATCTTTATCACAATCTTAATCATCGGTCTGATATATGAGCTGAGTCTGGGCGCGATGAACTGGGCACCAGCGGATAAACGCCGTAAACAAGCGCGTCTATATGCGGCGCCAGCCGGTTTTAATTTGGCCGACATCACCAAGTTTGATGGCGTTGATGAGCTGATGGTTGACCCAACAGGCAAGATACCGGCGCAGTCTTCAGGGCAAATTAATGTCTCAAACAATATCGAGACCAATCGTCGCCATTTACAAAATATCGATCATATTAATACCACGGGTAATGTGACGTCAGTGGATTTTGCCACTGCTGCACAACAAGACTAGCTTTAAGTTCATTGCTTATAGCAGTCTTGTTTACACCTAAATGGTCATTTATTAATAATAGAAGTTATGGCGCTAGTGATGATAAATACTTGTCACGCAGCGCTTAAAATAAAGGTTGTATGTTATGAAATACACATTAACAAAAGCCAACCCTGATGCAGATATCTATCCTGCACAGACCAGTCAAACGGTCAATGACCCTATCGAAGAAGAAGTCAATAAAAACGTCTTTATGGGTCGTCTTGAAGACCTTGTCCATTCAACAGCAAACTGGGGGCGCAAGCACTCACTATGGCCATTTAACTTTGGTACCTCTTGCTGTTATGTCGAATATGCCACCACCTTAACCGCCGTACACGATTTGTCACGTTTTGGTGCCGAAGTTATCCGCGCCTCACCCCGTCAGGCAGACGTAATGATTGTCGCTGGTACTTGCTTTGTGAAAATGGCACCGGTTATTCAGCGCCTTTATGAGCAAATGCTTGAGCCAAAATGGGTCATCTCGATGGGCGCGTGTGCCAACTCGGGCGGTATGTATGACATCTATTCAGTGGTGCAAGGCGTCGATAAAATCATTCCTGTCGATGTCTATGTGCCTGGTTGCCCGCCGCGTCCAGAAGCTTTGATTCAAGGTTTGATGCTACTGCAAGAGTCGATTACTAAAGAGCGTCGTCCGCTGGGTATTCATGTTAATGAGCAGGGCATTTACCAGCCGCAAATGACGCCTGAGCGTGACCGTAAGCAAGCGGACCGTATTGCGGTGAAAAACTTGCGTAGCCCAGACAGTATCTAGTTTATTAGCTCAATTGTTCATAATTCTTAGAAGTGCGCGTACGCTTATCACAGCTCGGTTATGATTGACATAGCTGGGTTATGATTAATGAAGGAAGACATCATTCATGGTCACGGTAGTTGAAAACATAGATCCTAATAACATGGATCCTAACAACAGGGATAAGATCAAACCTGTCCCAGCAGTTATCAAAGAACTGGAAGAAAAATATGCTGGTAAGTTTGTCGTACAGCACACGGTGGATGAGATTCCAACGGTGTGGGTGGCGCGTGCCGACTTATTAGACGTCTTATTATACCTGCGTAAATTGCCAAAACCTTACGTTATGCTCTTTGACTTATCCGCGATAGATGAGCGCTTGCGTCAGCATCGTCAAGGTTTGCCAGACAGTGATTTTACGGTGTTTTACCACTTGATGTCGCTTGAGCGTAATAGCGATGTGCGTATCAAAGTCGCCCTAAGCGAGGAAGATCTCAACGTACCAAGCGCGACCAAAATTTGGCCAAATGCCAACTGGTATGAGCGTGAAGTCTGGGACATGTTCGGCATTGTCTTCAGTGGCCATCCACATTTAACGCGTATCTTATTGCCTAAATATTGGGAAGGTCATCCACTGCGTAAAGAATATCATGCGCGCGCGACGGAATTTACCCCGTATTTCTTAAATAATGCCAAGCAACAATACGAGCAAGAAAACCTGCGTTTTGTCCCTGAAGAATGGGGCATGAAACGCTCGGGCCGTGATGAAGACTTTATGTTCTTGAACATTGGTCCTAACCATCCCTCTGCTCATGGTGCATTCCGTTTAGTGCTACAGCTTGACGGTGAAGAAGTTGTCGACTGTATTCCTGATATCGGCTATCACCATCGCGGCGCCGAAAAAATGGCTGAGCGTCAAACGTGGCATTCTTATATTCCTTATACCGATCGTATTGATTACCTCGGCGGTGTGATGAACGAGCTACCGTATATCATGTCGGTTGAAAAGCTTGCCGGTATTACGGTGCCGCCGCGCGCTGAAACCATCCGCGTGATGATGAGTGAGTTTTTCCGTATTACCAATAACTTGCTATTCGTCGGTACCTTTATTCAAGATGCCGGTGGTATGACGCCGGTATTCTATATGTTTACCGATCGCCAAAAAGCTTATGACGTCATCGAAGCGGTGACCGGCTACCGTATGCATCCTGCTTGGTTCCGTATCGGCGGTACGGCACACGACTTACCGCGCGGTTGGCAGCGTTTGGTTCGTGAGTTCCTAGATTGGATGCCAAAACGTTTAGATGAATACGTAAAAGCAGCATTGCAAAATAGTGTGTTAAAAGGTCGTACCCAAGGCGTTGCCCAGTACAATACCAAGCAAGCATTGGCTTGGGGCGTGACTGGCGCAGGTTTACGTGCCACAGGTTTAGATTTTGATTTGCGTAAAGCGCGTCCGTATATGGGCTATGAGAATTACGACTTTGAGATTCCAGTCGGTTATAACGGCGATGCTTATGATCGCTGTATGGTAAAAATCGAAGAGATGCGCCAGTCGCTACGTATCATCCGTCAATGTATGGATAATATGCCGCAAGGCCCTTATAAGGCAGATCATCCATTGGCCGTGCCACCGCCGAAAGACCGTACCTTAAATGATATTGAGACTTTGATTAATCACTTTATCTCGGTTTCTTGGGGTCCTGTGATGCCAGCGGGTGAGTGCGCCACGATTGTGGAAGCAACCAAAGGTCTAAACAGTTATTACATCACCTCAGATAAAGCGACGATGAGCTATCGTACCCGTATCCGTACGCCGACATTTGCGCACCTGCAACAGATGCCATCGGTGATTAATGGCTCGTTGGTCTCTGATGCCATTATGTATTTGGCCTCGATTGATATTGTCATGGCCGATTGTGACCGTTAACGGTTTGGGTTGCTGCATTTATCATTAATTTTTATAAATGTTAAATGCTAGATGTTAAATATTAAAAGTACGCCAAGTTTTATTAATATGTTATCGCCAGACTGGCACACCAAAACGCTGTTGCTGCGCCAAGCGCTATATACACAGTGGGCTGAGTGAGGAAAGAAGAAGATTATGAGAATTGTTTCCGATAAAATGCCAAAAGTAGATGTGGCAAGTATCTTAACCGCAGAAGAGATTGCGGCTATCCATGAGTTTATGCATCATTATCCCCATCCGCGAGCAGCGTCTTTAGATGCCCTAAAAATCGTACAAAAGCGTAACGGCTGGGTCGATGATGCGCAAGTTAATGCCATCGCCAATATTCTAAATATCCCTGTGACCGACATGGATGGGGTGGCAACTTTCTTTAACCGTATCTATCGTCAGCCGGTCGGTCGCAATGTCATCCTTATTTGCGATTCGGTCGCTTGTTATTTAACGGGCTACGAAGCGCTGGCGGCTGAATTAAAAGCGCAGCTGGGCATCGACTATGGTCAAACCACCGCTGACAACCGCTTTACGCTATTGCCGATTTGCTGTTTGGGCAACTGTGACAAAGGTCCTTCTGTGTTAATCAATGAAGACACCTATGGTCCTGTGCAGCCCACTGAAGTCGCCCAATTGTTGGAGCTATACGCATGAGTTTAACCATTTCAGAGCAGATTGCTCGTCGCGGTCAAGGCAAAGCGCCAAGCCAATTAAATGACCAGCGCATTCCTGTTTATGGCGACAAAGCAACCGCAACTAGTGAAACCAAACCGCTTACATGGCGCCTCGCCCATCACGATGCGGTATTGGACTTAGCCACTTATGAATCGCTACGCGGATTTGAAGCCTTAAAGATGGCTTTAAACCAATCACCAGCCGATACTTTAAATACCATTAAAGAAGCCGTAGTCAAAGGTCGTGGCGGTGCAGGTTTCCCAGCCGGTATTAAATGGTCGCTCATGGCACCACCCGATGGTGGTCCACGCTACTTAGTCTGTAATGCCGATGAGATGGAGCCGGGCACTTTTAAAGACCGTCTCTTGATGGAGCGTCTGCCGCTACAGCTTATCGAAGGTATGCTGATTTCTGCCTACGCGATTGGTGCAACGGCAGGTTATATCTTTATTCGTGGTGAATATATCTTAGCAGCGGAGCGTTTAAATACAGCGCTTGAAGAATTGCGTGCCAATAATTTGGTCGGCGACAATATCTTAGGCTCAGACTTTAGCTTTGATTTGCACGTCCATACCGGCGCTGGTCGTTATATTTGCGGCGAAGAAACCGCTTTGATTAACTGCTTAGAAGGTCGCCGAGCCAATCCGCGTACCAAACCGCCTTTTCCACAAGTGGCAGGTGCATGGGGTCGTCCGACTGTGGTTAATAACGTTGAAACCTTGCATAACGTTTCAGCGATTATTTTGCATGGTAGTAAATGGTATCAAGACTTACCAAAAGCCAAAGGCGTAGTCGAAACCCCAGGTACTAAGCTATTTGGTTGTTCAGGTTTGGTCAATGACCCAGGACTATGGGAGCTACCTTTTGGTTATACAGCACGTGAGATTATCGAAGATTTCGCTGGCGGTATGCAAGAAGGTAAAAAGCTCAAAGCATGGCTCCCTGGCGGCGCATCAACCGACTTTTTAACCGCTGAGCATTTAGATACCGTTGTCGACTTTGACACCATTCAAAAAGCTGGTAGCCGTATGGGTACTGGGCTAATCATGGTCGTCGATGAAGAACAAGACATGGTGCCATTATTGCGTAACCTTGAGATTTTCTTCCAGCGCGAGTCATGCGGTTGGTGTACACCGTGCCGTGATGGTCTACCGTGGGGCGTTAAATTGCTCACGGCCATCAATGATGGTCAAGGCCAAATCGGTGACGTTGAGAAATTAGAAGGCTTAACCCGTGACTTGTGGATCGGTAAAACCTTCTGCGCCCATGCGCCGGGTGCGATGGAGCCACTGATGAGTGCGATTAAATATTTCCGTCCTGAGTTTGATCAAAAAATTGCGCAGGCGGTTGGCGAAGATGTCATTGAGGCTGCAGCTCATCAACAGCCAGAAGTGAAATAAGGAGAGCGGCATGGCAGTCATACATATTGATGGAACCACTGTCGAAGTAGATAGCAGCGACAACTTGCTCCAAGCATGCTTGTCACTCGGCATTGATGTGCCGTATTTTTGTTATCACCCCGCCTTAGGTTCAGTCGGCTCTTGCCGTCAGTGCGCGGTCAAGCAATATCAAAATAAAGAAGATATGGAAGCGGGTCGCGGGCGCTTGGTAATGTCCTGTATGGTCGCTCCTAGCGATGATATGTACATTTCAGTCACCGACGATGAAGCCAAAGCCTTTCGTAAGTCGATGGTTGAGCTATTGATGGTCAACCACCCACATGACTGTCCAACTTGTGAAGAGGGCGGTCATTGTCATTTGCAAGACATGACCTATATGTCAGGTCATAGCCGTCGTCGCTATCGCTTTACCAAGCGTACGCATCACAATCAAGAGCTTGGACCGTTTATTGCGCATGAGATGAACCGCTGTATCGCTTGTTATCGCTGCGTACGTTTTTATAAAGACTACGCGGGCGGTGAAGATTTGGGCGTTTATGGTTCAAATGAACGCGTTTATTTTGGTCGTGATAAAGACGGTCAGTTCGAAAGCGAGTTCTCAGGTAACCTAACCGAAGTCTGCCCAACGGGTGTATTTACCGATAAAACCCACTCTGAGCGCTATAACCGTAAATGGGATATGCAGTATGCACCAAGTATTTGTCATGGCTGCTCAGCCGGTTGTAACATCTCAGCGGGCGAGCGTTATGGGGAATTGCGCCGTATCGAAAACCGTTATAACGGTGAAGTAAACCGTTACTTCTTATGTGACCGTGGTCGCTTCGGTTACGGTTATGTCAATCGCGAAGATCGCCCAACGCAGGCGCTCGAGCGTATCAATGACAAGCATGTCAAAATCAATATCGATTATGCGCTTGATGAAACCATCAAACGTATCAAAGACAAAAAAGTTATCGGTATTGGCTCACCACGTGCCAGTCTTGAGACCAACTTTGCGCTAAAAAATATGGTTGGCTTTGATAGCTTTTCAACCGGTCTAAACCATCAGCAGCAAGCACTGGTCAATAAATGTATTGAAGTATTAAGCACTGAAGGCATTTATAACCCCGGTATGGCTGATATTGAAAGTCATGATGCGGTATTGGTATTGGGTGAAGATATTACCCAAACCTCATCACGTGTGGCGCTATCGATTCGTCAAGCGGCAAAAAACGAAGCCATTAAAATGGCTGCTGCGACCAAAACCCAATCTTGGCTGGCTGAGCCAGTCAAACGTATTGGTCAAGGCGTGCAAAGCCCGGTCTATATCATCGATGTTATCCAAACCAAACTAGAAGATATCAGTAAAGTTAGCGTCGTTGCCACACCAGAAGATATTACCAAACTTGGTTTTAAAGTCGCCGATGCGATTGCCAATCTTGTAGATGATTTAGCCCAGATAGCAGACGCGCAACGTGCCCAACAAGATGCTGATGAAGCGTCTGATCCAATGCAAGCGCTAGCCCAGCAAATTGCTTATGACTTAATTCAAGCTGATAAGCCGTTGGTGGTCTCGGGAACTAGTTTATCATCGATTGCTTTGATAGAAGCAGCGGCGCAAATCACCCAAGCGCTGACCCAAAAGCGTGCGGCGATTAAAGCCGCTGAGCAGCAGCAGGTCGAAGCGCATAACGCTAAGGTCGAAGCTGCTGAAGCACAAGCAGCAACGGCGCAGCAAAGCGAAGACAAAGACTTATCTGCTAAACCAAATAAACCAGAGACTGGCGTTGATACCGAAGCGCAAGACGATGTCGAGCGCGAGCCTGCAACCAAGCTTGAGCTCAAAGAGGTTAATAAAAACTATCACGCGCAAGCGGGTATTTATTTGGCGGTTCCCGATGCCAATAGTATTGGCGTTTGTATGCTTGGTGGTCAATCGGTCGAAGAGTTATTAGCGACCGATTTTGATGTGGTCATCGTGGCCGAAAACCAATTAACCGATGCCATTGATGCGCATAAGTTAACCCAGCTATTGGCGGATAAAACCGTTATTGCCCTTGACCATCAATTGCTTGATTGGCATAAAGACGTCGATATCGTCTTGCCAGCCGCAAGCTTCGCAGAAGCAGATGGTACGCTTATCTCTGCTGAAGGTCGTGCACAGCGCTTCTTCCAAGTTTATGATAACGAATACTATCATCCAATGAGCAGTATCAAAGAAGGCTGGCGCTGGTTGCATGCAGTCCATAGCAGCTTGGAAGGTCGTGATGTCGATTGGACGCTGCTTGATGACGTTATCAATGCTCTAATCGCTACCCATCCTAAGCTTGCGGGTATTAAAGACGCCGCTCCTGACGCTGATTACCGCATGACTGGTCTAAAAATTGCCCGTCAGCCGCGTCGCTACTCAGGTCGTACCTCGATGCGTGCGCCCGTATCTGTGCATGAGCCGATGCAACCAAAAGATTTGGATACCGGCTTAACCTTCTCAATGGAAGGTTATAGCGGTAAGCAGACGCCAAGCTCGATGATTCCTTTTGCCAGTGCGGCCGGTTGGAACTCACCGCAAGCGTGGAATAAATACCAAGACAAAGTTGGTGGTAGCCTGAGAAATGGCGATCCGGGCGTCCGTTTATTTGATCGCTTAGAGCGTCTTGCCACGCGTCAATACGTTGCACCAGAAGCTACCTCGGCAACGACGACAGATATGCAGCAAGGACAAGCCAAACTGGTACCGGTTTATAACCTGTATGCCAGCTCGATGATGGCATCACGTAGCACAGTGGTTGCTGAGCAATTGCCGCTCGCTACATGGCGCGTCGGTATCGATGATGCCAAAGCATGGGGTCTTGCAGCGGGTGATTACCTAGCGATTGAGATTGATAAACAGCAAATTACCTTACCTGTTGAGTTCGTTGGTTACTTAGCAGAAGGCTGTATCGGCTATCCGGTTGGGCAGGTGAGTATTATCCATCCGTCCATGCCAGCGTCAGTACGCAAAGTCGATGCGCCGGTGACGATGATGGGCAGTATGGCAACTGATAATGCTGTCACAGCCAACAACAATAACCGCGCCACGCCAATAAACAGTGCGCCGACCACCACACAGGAGGTGTAATTTGCAAGTTACCCGTATTATCCCTGATGTGCCAAGCTTTTTGGCTGGTATGATGACTTTTGATACCTGGTCGATACTTTTTATGGTCGTGCAGGCGTTGGTTATCTTTTTGGTGGTCGTTATCGTGGCAGCGTTGATGATTGTTTATGAGCGCCGCATGCTAGCGCTTTGGCAAGACCGTTATGGTCCGAACCGTGTCGGTCCGTTTGGCTCATTGCAACTGGTCGCCGATATGCTCAAAATCTTCTTTAAAGAAGATTGGACGCCAAACTTTACCGATAAGTTTATGTTTACCTTGGCGCCAGCGGTTGCCATGTTTACTGCGCTGGCATCCTTTGCCATTATTCCTATTTCGCCAACCCTTGGGGTTGCTGATTGGGATATCGGCATTTTGTTCTTCTTTGCCATGGCAGGTATTGCAGTTTATGCGGTAATGTTTGGCGGTTGGGCATCGGCTAATAAATTCTCACTACTTGGTGGCTTACGTTCAGCAGCACAAACCATCAGTTATGAAGTTTTCTTAGGCTTATCATTGATGGGCGTTGTAGCTTTAACAGGCTCGTTTAACCTACGTGAAATTGTTGAATCGCAAATTGACGGCTGGTATATCATTCCACAGTTTTTTGGCTTTTTAACCTTTGTCGTTGCCGGTGTTGCCGTCACCCATAGACATCCATTTGACCAACCAGAAGCCGAGCAAGAGCTTGCTGAAGGTTATCATGTCGAATATTCTGGCATGAAGTTCGGTATGTTTTTCATCGGTGAATATGTCAACGTCGTGCTGATTTCTGCGCTGATGACCTGTTTGTTCTTCGGCGGTTGGCTTGCGCCGTTTAATTTAGATATTCCTTTTATTCCACCAGCTTTTTGGTTCATGATTAAAACGCTATTCTTTATGACCATGTTTATTTTGGCTCGAGGCTCACTCATGCGTCCGCGCTATGATCAGGTGATGAACTTTGGCTGGAAAATCTGCCTGCCGGTAACTTTGATTAATCTCTTGGTAACTGCCGCAGTGATTTTGATTTTCTCCCCAACGTTATAGTCATTACTAGTAGCCATTACTAGCCATTACTGATGAACTAGGGTAAAGCTGATAAGGATAATAATCCCATGTTTACTACGATAAAAAAGACCGTCATTGGTATGTTTACCATTGTCCGCAGTATGTGGATGGTCAATAGTCATGCAATCAGGCCGCGTGACACTATTCTTTATCCAGAAGAGCCGGTGCCAGTACCGCCACGCTTTCGTGGCCGTATTGTGTTGACGCGTGACCCTGATGGTGATGAGCGCTGCGTGGCTTGTAATTTATGTGCCGTAGCCTGTCCGGTTGCCTGTATCTCTTTGCAAAAAGCCGAGCGTGAAGATGGTCGCTGGTATCCAGAATTTTTCCGCATTAACTTTTCACGTTGTATCTTTTGCGGTTTGTGTGAAGAAGCTTGTCCGACGACGGCGATTCAGATGACGCCTGATTTTGAGATGGGTGAGTATGTCCGTCAAAACTTGGTTTATGAAAAAGAGCATTTGCTGATTTCAGGACCGGGTAAATATCCCGATTATAACTATTATCGCGTGACGGGTATGGCGGTAGCAGATAAACCAAAAGGCGCGGCGCAAAATGAAGCGGCACCGATTGATCTAAGGAGCTTGCTACCATGATGAATATTTTAAATAGTCCTGAATTGGCAGGGTTTTATGCGTTGGCAGCGGTGGCAATATTTGCCAGCTTGCGCGTGGTGACCCTTGCCAATCCAGTGCATGCTATTTTATCGATGATTGTGTCGTTATTGGCCATCTCAGGTATTTTCTTTGTCTTAGGTGCGCCGTTTGCTGGTGCGCTTGAAATTGTTGTTTATGCCGGTGCCATTATGGTGCTGTTCGTCTTCGTTATTATGATGCTAAATCTTGGCATGAGTAATGATGAGCGTGAAGAAAGCTGGCTTGATGCGGGCACTTGGGCAGTACCGACGGGGTTAACTATTATCATCGCGGTTGTGCTATATGCGTTGATAGGTCTTAATCATACCGATACGGCAATGATTGGTGGTACGACCATTTCAGCTAAAGCCGTCGGTACGGTGCTATTTACCAAATACGTTATGTTGGTCGAAGTGGCAGCATTGCTATTATTAGCTGCCTTGGTAGCTGCTTATCATTTGGGTAAAGAGTCTAGTGATGATGAGATTATCGGTCACGACGCTCACGACTATAATCAAAGCCATAAAAACAAAGCAAGCCAAGCCTCTAATCCAAATGTGGCTAGTATCAAACATTACGATGATAATGGCATGCCGAATACTGATGCGCTAAACAAGGCTGAACCATACGAATATAAAGAGGTTGACCCGCTTGACTATGTCGGTATGAATGTCGGTAAGCAAGCGGATATACAACGAGTCACGCGCAAGGAGTCAGACTGATGGTACTAGCAGCGAGCGTGGCACAGGAGGTTGCAAATGTGCCGTTTGCCCACGAGGTAGCAGGCTTTGTGCAGCCTGCTACTGAGGCGCAAAATGTACTGGGTATGATACCCATGAGCCATGGATTGATTTTGGCCGGTATTTTATTTGCAATCGGTCTGTGCGGTGTCATGGTGCGGCGTAATTTCTTATTTATGCTGATGAGCCTTGAGATCATGATGAATGCGACGGCTTTGGCATTTGTGGTCGCCGGTAGCCGCTGGGTCGATCCAGATGGACAGATTATGTTTATCTTTATTTTGACACTAGCAGCAGCAGAGGCAGCCATTGGTTTGGCAATATTATTGCGGTTTTACCATCAGCGTGGGCATCTCGATGTCGATAGCGCCAATGAGATGAAAGGATGATGTCATGAGTTTATTACCATTAACCTTTATATTCCCGCTCGTTGGCTTTTTGATTTTAGCCTTTATGCGCGACAAATTAAGTGAGCAGGTAGCAGCGATTGTTGGTGTCGGTAGCATGCTGCTATCAGCGCTATGCACGCTCATGGTCAGCTATACCTTTTTGACTAACAATCCTGCCGGTACGGTTATCGAGATTCCGCTATGGACATGGTTCCAAGTTGGGGATTTCGCGCCAAGTTTTGGCTTAAGCTTTGATGGCTTGGCATTAACGATGACGGGTGTTATTACCGGTATCGGCTTTTTGATTCATCTGTTTGCCGCTTGGTATATGAAAGGTGAAACAGGCTTTGCGCGCTTCTTTAGCTATATGAACTTATTCGTTGCCAGTATGTTATTGCTGGTATTGGCCGATAACTTGTTCTTACTTTATCTTGGCTGGGAAGGCGTCGGTATCTGTTCGTACCTTTTGATTGGTTTTTATTATCAAGACCGTGCCAATGGTCGGGCAGCGATGAAAGCCTTTACCGTCACCCGTGTTGGTGATGTGTTTTTGGCCTTTGGCTTGTTTTTATTATTCCGCGAATTTGGCACCCTGCATATTCAAGAGATTATTACCCGCGCGCCAGAAATCTTTGATATCAATAATCCAACGATGATTTTGACCACTATTATGCTCGTTGGTGGGGCGATGGGTAAATCAGCGCAGCTGCCACTACATACCTGGCTTGCTGATGCGATGGCAGGTCCAACGCCTGTATCTGCTCTGATTCATGCCGCAACCATGGTGACCGCAGGTGTATATCTGATTGCGCGTCTACATCCATTATTTCTTCTCACCCCGGGCGTACTGTTGTACTGGGTTGGGGCAGTGGGTGCATTGACGCTCGTCGTTGCTGGATTTTGTGCGTTGGCACAAACCGATATTAAACGTATCCTTGCTTATTCGACTATGAGCCAAATTGGCTATATGTTCTTAGCACTCGGCGTTGGTGCATGGCAAGGAGCTATTTTCCACTTGATGACGCATGCTTTCTTTAAAGCCTTGCTATTTTTATCATCAGGTGCGGTCATACTTGCGGTACATCATGAACAAAATATCTTTAAGATGGGCGGCTTACGCAAAAAGATACCGCTAGTATTTTGGTGCTATATCGTCGGTGGCGGTGCGCTGGCGGCAATCCCTTGGGTTACCGTTGGCTTCTATTCTAAAGAAGCGATTTTGTGGGAAAGCTACGCAACCGGTCACCAAGTCCTATTTTATATGGGTGTATTCGGTGCGTTCTTAACCGCGCTTTATACCTTCCGTATGATTTGGATTATCTTCTTTGGTGAAGAAAAAACCCACGCGCATAAACTATCTGGTGTGTCATATTGGCTGCCATTGACGGTGCTACTGGTATTATCAACCGCCGTTGGTGCGTGGATTACGCCGCCATTACAAGGCGTCTTGCCAGAAAGCGTTGGGCACTTATTAGAAGTGGCTGGTCAAGCGCATGACAAACATACGGCGGAATATATCGCTATGGGTGCGATGCTTGCAGGCTTAATTCTCGCAGCACTGTTATATGTCGCCGATAAAGGTCGCATGCTGACCCGCTTTAAGCGCACCTCTATAGGCGCAGCGTTATATCATTGGTGCTATCACGGTATGGGCTTTGATGCGCTATACGATATAGTTTTTGTAAAACCCTTTTTGTTCATCGGCCGCTTATTTAAAGCCGACCCTATCGATAAAACGTGGCTTATATTACCGAAACTGGCATCTGCTGGTAATAAGGTATTGTCTGCGACGCAAACAGGGTCACTTCGAGGTTACGCTGCAAGCTTTGGCTTGGGCGTGGCTGTGCTGTTGGTGCTGGTAATGATGACGGTGGTATAAGATGATAGAGTTACAACAAACGTGGATGCTACCAGCATTAATTGCAATTCCTTTTATCGCAGGGTTGCTCTGTTGGTTGGTCGAACGCTTTAATAAACGTCTGCCGCGCTGGATTGCTCTAATCGGTATGACGTTGACCTTTGCTTTGTCACTGGTATTGTGGCAATACGGCGATTATAGCGGCATGAGTAAGCAGGTGATTGCGCCTCAGGCAAACGTGCCATGGGTCGCAGAATTCATGGTGCCATGGATACCAAGCTTTGGTATCAGCTTTCATTTAGCGCTAGATGGTTTATCGCTGCTGATGGTTGGTTTAACAGGCCTGCTCGGTATTGCGGCGGTTGCCTGTTCGTGGAATGAGATTCAACGCCGCGTTGGTTTCTTCCATCTTAACCTTTTATGGAGCTTGGGCGGCGTTATTGGCGTTTTCTTGGCCATTGACCTGTTCTTATTCTTCTTCTTTTGGGAGATGATGCTGGTTCCGATTTACTTCTTGATCGCTATTTGGGGTCATGATGTGGTCGGCGGCAAGACCAAAGAATACGCGGCAACCAAATTCTTTATTTATACCCAAGCCTCTGGTCTTATCATGCTGGTCGGTATTTTGATATTGGTCATTATCAGCTATGCGCAAAAAGGCGTGGTGAGCTTTAATTATAATGACTTACTCGGCACTTCACTTGGCGGCTGGGAATATCCGATCATGCTGTGCTTCTTTATTGGCTTTGCCGTTAAATTGCCGATTTTCCCTTTTCACGGCTGGCTACCTGACGCCCATGCGCAGGCGCCAACCGCAGGTTCGGTGGATCTGGCAGGGGTTTTGATTAAGACTGCTGCTTATGGTTTGATTCGTTTTGTCATACCGTTATTCCCAGCAGCGTCACAAGATTTTGCGCCGATTGCCATAACCTTGGGTACCATAGGTATCTTTTATGGGGCATGGCTGGCCTTTATGCAAACTGATATGAAGCGTTTACTGGCTTATACCAGTATCTCGCATATGGGTTTTGTGGTCTTGGCCATTTACGCGGGTACCCTAATCAGCTTGCAAGGTTTGATAATTCAAATGCTGGCGCACGGTTTAAGTTCGGCGGCGCTGTTTATTATGGCAGGACAGTTATACGAGCGCTTGCATACGCGCGATTTGACCTTGATGGGCGGTATGTGGGGTCAGTTCCGTTATTATGCGCCGATTCTGATGTTCTTTTGTGCCGCTTTACTTGGTATTCCGGGTACCGGTAATTTCATCGGCGAGTTCTTAATTTTATTTGGCGCCTTTGCTGATTATCCAGTGTTTGTGGTATTTGCGACCTTTAGCTTGGTATTGGCAGGTTTATACTCGCTTATCTTGATTCACCGTGCCATGTTCGGTAGCAATAATATTAAAGAAGTGGCGTTACGAGAAACCGAAACCCATGGTTTGCCTTCCCGTCCATTAAAAGATTTGGGTAAGCGCGAGCTCTCGTTATTACTGATGCTCGCAGCAGGTTTGGTCTGGCTCGGACTGTATCCACAGCCGTTCCTTGATACTTCAAGTCACGCCATGCAGTGGATTAATAACGCATATATGTACAGTCAAGTGACACAAGTAGACGCATCGCAGCTGCTTGATGCAATGGAGGCACGTTAAGTCATGAATGAATTTACGATGAATGATTTGATGGGGCTGATGCCTTATGCGCCAATCATTGCGGTAGTGTTGACTGTATTGGTGGTGATGATTGCCATTACCATTAAGCGCTCACATATGGTAATCGGTACTATTTCGGTGGTTGGTTTAAACATAGGGCTGTTTGCCTTGCTTGGGCAAATGGCTGGCATCATCGATAGCGGTACGCTTGTGCCAACAGCTGAGCAGTTATTTGTGATTGATAACTTTGCCCAGTTTAATATGGTGGTCATCTTAATCTGTGCTTTGGCCTGTTTTACGCTGTCTTATGCCTATCTAGCCGATTTAGATGATCATAAAGAAGAGCTGTATTTGCTCATGCTGCTATCGACTGTTGGTGCGCTACTGATGGTCAGCGCCCAGCATTTAGCCTCATTCTTTATGAGCCTTGAGATGCTATCGATTCCGCTTTACGGCATGCTGGCTTATACCTATATGCGTAAGCGCTCGCTTGAGTCGGGGCTAAAGTATTTGGTGCTCTCAGCCACGGCATCAGCAACGCTGCTGATGGGTATGGCGTTTATTTATGCAGAAGTGGGCTCGCTTGCTTTCAAGCCTATCAGCATGACGTTGGTCGATCTCTTCGAGTCGCCATTATTAATCGTCGGTACGGCGATGATGATGTTTGGTATTGCTTTTAAACTGTCTGCTGCGCCATTTCATATATGGACGCCAGATGTATACGAAGGCGCACCAGCACCTGTCGCCACTTATTTGGCATCGGTCACCAAAGTGGCGATGATGGCGCTTGCCGTTCGCTTCTTAATTGATACGTCGCTATTGGCATTGCCATCAGTACAGATGCTATTAATGGTCATGGCAACCTTATCGATACTAGTGGGTAACTTATTAGCGGTGCGTCAGACCAGCCTTAAGCGCCTGCTTGGTTATTCGTCGATTGCCCATATGGGTTATGTGCTTATCGTGATTGTCAGCATTGGCTCAGCCGCTGATAGTATCTCAAGCATGTATATGGCGATTTATGCCTTTACCTCCATCGGTGCTTTTGGCGTCGTCACCTTGATGTCGAGCCCATATCGCTTGGCTGGTGAAGCGGATGAATTGACCCATTATCAAGGGCTGTTCTGGCGTCGTCCGGTATTGACTGCGGTTATGACCATTATGATGTTGTCATTGGCAGGTATTCCATTGACCGCAGGCTTTATCACTAAGCTATTTGCGATTCTAGCCGCCGTTCAAGGTACCAACTGGTTCTTAGCTGGCATGATTATCTTGGGGAGTGCCATTGGTCTGTTTTATTACTTGCGCGTCATGCTCACGCTATTTAAACGTCCGAAACAATTTATTGAATTTGACGTCTCAAAGCAGTGGGGCTTGCGTACGGGCGGTATTATGGTCATTGCTGTCACCGCCATCATCCTCTTCTTTGGTATATTGCCAAACAGTATGATTGAATGGGCAAGTTTGGCTCGTATTTGGTAAGTATAAAGTATGAGCAGGGGTTTTCGATATTGATAACCGCTGCTTATTGATAATGATGGTTAGAAAACCAAGATGCGCCAGCTCTGTGATAAGTTTGGCGCATCTTTTGTTTTAGAGCCTTTAAAAAGTCAAAAACATAGCCATCTATAACCATAAGCAATCATAAATCATAAAAAACGAGGGTGAATCATTATTATGAGTGACAATATTCAAAAAGTAACGGTGCTCAGTAAAACCACGTGGACGCCCAATCTCTTTAGCTTTACCGTCAGTCGTCCTGATAGCTTTAAATTTACCGCAGGACAGTTTGTACGCTTGGGCGTTAATCCCAGTCAATTAAACTACTATAAGCAGTTGAGTGCAGTAGCTGAAGATGAAGATGAAGAAGACGAAGATCTGAACGAAACACTGGATGAGGATATTTTCCGCGCGTATTCAATCGTCTCTTCACCCTTCGATGAAATCCTAGAATTTTTCTCTATTGTCATCCCTGATGGCGCCTTTACCTCGCAGCTACAACATCTAGAAGTCGGCGATGAGCTATTATTAAACACCATGCCTTTTGGCTTTTTAACTTTAGCTCGTTATCAAAAACCGCTGCCAAAGGATTTATGGTTATTGGCAACAGGTACAGGTTTAGCGCCATTTTTGTCGATGCTGCAAGACTTAAAAACTTGGGAAGACTACGAGCATATCGTCTTGGCTTATAGCACGCGCTCGGCAGAAGAGCTTGCTTATATGGACAAGATTGAAAGCTTACAAGAAGATTTTGGCTCGTTGGTGGACAATCCAGCCAATCTTATCTTTATTCCTATCGTTACTCGCGAGCCTGTCGAGGGCGCATTAACTGAGCGCTTGCCAAAACTCTTATTAGATGGCACGTTGCAAGCGCGCGCCGGTATTGACTTAGACGTCGATAGTACGCACGTGATGCTATGCGGCAACCCAGAAATGGTCGAAGATACCAAAGAGACGTTAAAGCGCTTAGGCTTAGTGATGAATCGCCGCGGCGAGGGCAATATCGCAGTAGAAAACTATTGGTAAGCCTATGATTGCTACAAGTTGATAGAGTCAGTATTTATTAAAAAAACGCCAATGCTTAAAGATAATCGTCTTTAAGTATTGGCGTTTTTTGTAGGCAGCGTTTGGAAGGTTTGTAATACGTCTATAAAAATAGGCTTATGAAGTAGGTTCTAAACTTGGCTCAGTAGCGTCAGCAATCGGATTGATAGGCCCTTGCATCAATTCAGGCTCATCCTTATCGCTAATGATATCTTCATTGGCATTGCTGGCCAGCAAATCTCGATAATTAATTTGCGTTTTAAGCACCAACTGCTCTTCTTCAAGCTCACCATAATTGACTTGCACTTTATATAAGGTGCTCATTATTTTTTTGTTCTTTTTTAGCCAGCGATTGATATCAAGGTAGATAATCTCTTCTTTGGCGCGGGCAATATTGATATAAGACAAAATAAAACCTAACGGGTCTTTTTTGAGCACGCTATGATAAAACCAAATAAACAGTTTGAGCCCTTGGCGTTTGATAAATGATTCGCAGCGTAGATTAAGGACATCGGTATAAGTCAGCTGTCCAAAAACAAAGCGCTGGACGTTGCGATCCAGCTGCACATGAACCAAGCTAAAATTACTTGCTACTTCTGCATAAATCCCGCCAACATCAATAGTACAATATAAACGGAACCAGTCGTCATGTATCTCAACGCGCAGCTCTAAAATGGCTTTGACGTTATCGGTGACAAATTTTTGCAGCGCATCGTTGACGTAAATTTGGGCAACCGGCAAGGACAGCTCTTCCTCGAATTTATCCGTGGTTCTGTCATAGATAGTTTTGACGGCTTGGCTAAGACGCTCCCAGCCATCGCTAAAGGACTCGTCAAAACGGTCAGCGATACTGTCAAATAACTCTTCAAAACTGTCTGAATTATCCATATTGTCCATATGCTCAAAGTTACTCAAACTTATTATCCTTATAATTATTCATTATTTAATGTCAGGCGCAAAAAGGGTATATAAAACAGTATATATCAAAATGACAGTAGGCAAAATGGACGTCTACGTTTTGTATCATTGGGCAGTTTGGCTGTCTACTATCAAATGTAGAAAACTTTCAAATGTATAAAACCTTTGTGAGGTTTTCTCTAAAAACGCGGTTTTTAAAGTTGGCAGTGAATAAATTGATAAACAAGCCTGCATATAAGTGATTGATTGAGTAGCGACGGTATAAGCTTGTGCTAGCGACGCAATTCTATCTCATGGTATGATAGCGCCGGCATTGGTCGACGAGTGCTTAGTTTATCTAAGAGCTTTTATGACGCCTTGTATCGACCGCCCTTATATAGCCAATTCAATATAAAAGTGGTTGGTTTAAAATAGCGCTCTGCTAGAATAAATTTTCCTCGCTTGCTGTGCGCTTCGTACTCCAGAGGCTTCGCAAAATTTATTCCAGCAGTCCTATAACATTTCTAAATGGAATCTACTCTACTATATTCATCAGCTGAGACCCACTGTGACTTCGATTAAAGACTCGCAAAGCTATCATTTTTCAGCGCAAGCGCCCAAGCGCGATATCAGTTTGCCGATGGCGGTGGTGATAGCCGTCAGTGTTCATGCGCTGATTATTTTTGGCATTAGTTTTTCGCTGGGGCAAGATCCTGCTGGCATGATGCAGGACGTTGCAAAAGCTTTGACCGAGAATATGCAGCCAAATGAAGACGCGCAGTTTATTGCCAATGCGTCCCAACAAGGCGGCGGCACGGTGCAAGAGCAAATACGCCAAGAAACCGACCAGAGTAGTCCGGTGGCAGCCGAGCAAATGAGCGAGACGCAAGATGTGATTGACCTGCAGCGTCAAGTTCGGCAGCAGCGCTATCAAGAAAGCTATCTACGTACCACGCTTAGCTGGCGTCAAGCGAGTGTCGAGTCTGATAATGACAGCAAGCAAGAACAAGATGACATGAAGGCGCAAGAAGAGCGTCTGCGTAAGCAAATCGCGACTTTAGAGGCGCAACTGTCACAGCGGCAACAGCTGTATGCGACCAAATCAAAAGTCGTGACCGTCGATAGCAACTCGACAACCCGCGGTGCTGCTGCCGATTATATCAATACCTTTCGCGAGCACGTTGAGCGCGTCGGGAATCTGCAATATCCTGCGCAAGCGCGCGCGCAAGGTATCACCGGCGAGGTCCGTTTGATGGTGATTATTAGCAATGATGGCAATATTAAAGCCATTCGTTTACTTGAGAGCTCAAACTCGACGATACTAGATGAGGCGGCCAAGCAGTCGGTCAGACAAGCGGCGCCCTTTGGTAAATTTACCGAAGATATGAATGATATTGTTGAGCTGCGTCTGATACGTACCTATCGTTACAGTGATAGAGTAGACGTCACCCATTAACTTTGTTTAAATTTAGTGCCGGTCTTATATAGTTATTATGCATTTTTTAAAAAAGGTTAAATGATAATAAACATTAAAAAGACAAAAATTAATGATAAAACAGTTTGGAAATAAAGAGCCAGTATGGAATTTTTAGGTTTTACCGTCGATCTTACTACCTTAACAGAAAATGCGCTCAGCATTGCGCTTAAAATCGCATTTGCCTTATTAATATTTATGATAGGGCGCTGGTTAGCAAAGAAAATCGTCACCATCAGCAATCGCATTATGCTACGTAGCCATTTAGAAGCGACAGCGGCCAATTTTTTAAGCCGCTTATTATATGGCATATTATTGGTCGTCGTTATTTTGGCGGCGCTGAGTAAAGTCGGAGTCCAGACCACTTCAGTCGTCGCTATCTTGGGCGGCGCGGCGGTGGCGATTGGTTTGTCACTGAAAGATCAGCTATCCAACTTTGCCGCTGGTATTATGATTGTGACCTTTCGCCCGTTTGTTCGCGGCGATTATGTACAAATTAGCAGCTATACTGGTACAGTCACCGAGATCACCTTAGTCAATACCCATTTAACGACCATCAATAATCACGATATTATCATTCCAAATGGCGATATCACCACCTCGGCGGTGATTAACTATACGGCGTTACCCAACCGCCGCGTCGATATCACCGTAGGTATTGGCTATGACGCCGATATCAAAACCGCCAAAGATATTATGCTAAATTTGGCAAAAAACAATCCAATGGCCTTTACGGATCCAGCGCCTGTGATACGCGTGACCAATTTGGGAGATAATTCCGTTGATTTAACCTTGAATGTCTGGACCACCAATGATGATTGGTGGGCGATGCAGTGTGATTTATTAGAACAATTCAAAAACGCGCTTGATGATAACAAGATTGACATCCCATTCCCGCAGCGCAGTGTGCATGTCAAAGGCTTAGATCAGATGATTAATCAGATGGATCAAGCGCAAAAAACCATGTTAAAGAAAGGTTAAACAAGGCTAAAAATCTTAGAGATAAGGGTTTGGTAGGCCTAGCCCTGCCAAAATAGCAATCTCAAAGCTTTCCATCTCATCTTGCTCAGCTTGTCCGAGCTCATGGTCAAAGCCCAGTAGGTGCAGTATACCGTGTATCAATAAATGGCTGATATGCTGCGCCACGGTCTTTTTTTGCTCAGTAGCTTCACGTACCACCACAGCATGACAAATCACCAGCTCGCCTAGCGGCAACGTTGGCATCAGCCCAATGATTGCCGCTGGCAAGTCGCTTGGGTAGGATAAAATATTGGTGGCATAATCTTTGCCGCGCGCCTCTAAATTTAGCTCTTGACCTTCGAGGGCATCGGTAATATAAATATCGAGCGCTTTGGTTTTTTCCTGCCATATCTCAGTATCGATATCAGCAAAGTAAGGCAGTATCAGACCATGGTTAATACGCTCATCGATATAATCCAATGTCGCCATCATGACTTTTAAAAGTTTTTCGCGATTATAAAAGCTCTCAAGTATCTCGTCATCGATGCTATCGGCGGCGCTAATATCAAGCACGGCTAAGTTCTCATCATTATTAAATGCGGCTAATTTTTCATCGTTCTCATTATTATTAAAACGACTATTAATATTCTCGTCTAAGTGATTGTCAGTATCATTCTGTTCGGCTGGGCTCATGCCACCCTCCTTTTTTATGTCAATGTGAAAATATCTAAGATTGATTAACTAGCAATAAATGTTTAACACTAAAAAACCGGATATAAAATCCGGTTTGTGTCATATATATACGTTGCTTAAAATAGATTATAACTTAGCGGTGGCATCAGAAATGGCTTGTTTACGCTCTTGTTCTTTCATGCGCTCAAACTTGCGCTTTTCTTGTAGGGCAAGTTGCTCTTCATCAAAAACATCATAAGCTTCAACGATTTTTTGCACCAACTGATGGCGCACGACGTCTTTTGAGTCAAACTTAGTGATATGAATCTCTTCAATACCGCTTAAGATATCCATCGCTTGCGCCAGACCTGATTTGTGCCCACGCGGCAAATCGACCTGAGTAATGTCACCGGTAATAACTGCCCGCGAGCCGAAACCTAAGCGCGTCAAAAACATTTTCATTTGCTCAGGCGTGGTATTTTGCGCTTCATCTAAGATAACAAACGAATTGTTTAGCGTACGACCGCGCATATAAGCAAGGGGGGCGACCTCAATGATTTGCTTTTCGAGCATTTTACCGACTTTATCAAAGCCAAGCATCTCATACAGGGCATCATATAAAGGGCGCAAATAAGGGTCAATTTTTTGAGTCAAATCCCCAGGTAAAAAACCCAGTTTTTCGCCAGCTTCTACCGCTGGACGCACCAATAAAATACGCTCAATCTCGTTGCGCTCAAGCATATCGACCGCACAAGCAACAGCAAGGTAGGTCTTACCCGTACCAGCAGGCCCAATACCAAACGACACATCAGAGGCTAAAATATCTCTGACATAACGCTGCTGATTACCACCGCGCGGAATGATTTTACCTTTACGGGTACGCAGACTAATTGGGGTAAAGTCAGTAGCGGCTTCCAAATTATCAGCATCTTCCTCGGCAGCCGATTGCTTATCAGCCTCTAAGTCTTCATCACGGGCGATGCTCGATTGAATGATTAAGTGCAGCTCTTCGGCGCTGATATCTTTGGTGTTTTGCGCTTCATCGACCATTTTATAAATGATGCGTTCGCCGCGCTCAACGCCCAAAATATCGCCACTTAAACAGAAGTCGCCTTGGCGTTGGCTGATTTTAATATCGAGGCGTTCTTGGATGTATTTCATGTGGTTATTATATTCGCCGAGCACGGTTTTCAGCTGTGCTGGGGTCAACGATTCAAAATGTATACGGCGGCTTATGGAATCAGTCAAGCGATTATCCTTGTATTTGGTTGCCCACTGCATGTTCGTTACTTCAGTGCATTAGTGCTTCTGTGCTTTTATGCATGATAGTCAGGCGGGCTTTAAAAATAAAATAATACGTCGTGTTTCAATGCTTTTTCATTGCGTTTATAACGGTTATGTAAATACTGAAAGTAGTGCTAATAAATATGACGGTAAAATTTTGCTAAAAATAGTTGTTGATAAGATGACAGTAATAAGTAAATGCCCTGTCTTCATTATGGTAGTTGACATACTCCCACCACTTTCGCTAAGCTCAAGTGGGGGATTCTAAAAGCGTTAGCGCTTAGGCGACTTTCTCACG
>NZ_JACSQR010000032.1:0-30624 GCF_014836505.1 Psychrobacter communis | reverse complement strand
AACAAGGCGATCTATCTGGCCTTAGGAGTGGGACTTGATGGTAGAAAAGAGCTGCTTGGCATGTGGCTATCAGAGAACGAGGGCGCTAAATTCTGGCTTGGTGTTCTCACTGAGCTACAAAACCGCGGGGTTCAAGATATTCTTATTGCCTGTGTAGACGGCCTAAAAGGCTTCCCTGATGCCATCAATACGGTCTACCCTAACGCTCAGGTTCAGCTGTGTATCGTGCATATGGTGCGCTATTCGATGAAGTTCGTACCTTGGACGGACAAGAAGGCCGTAGCAGCTGATTTAAAGGCCATCTACGGTGCTGATACGCTCGAGATGGCAGAGGCCAACCTTGAGCACTTTGATGAAGTATGGGGCAAAGAGTACCCGCATGTCATCAAGTCTTGGCGCAATAACTGGGAGGGCTTAACGGTGTTCTTTGGTTATCCTAAAGACATCAGAAGAGTGATCTATACCACCAATGCGATAGAGTCGCTAAACAGTGTGATTCGGACAGCGGTGAATAAGCGTAAGGTCTTCCCGTCTGATCAGGCAGCATTCAAAGTGGTGTACTTAGCAACCCAGCAGGCATCCAAAAAGTGGTCGATGCCGATCCGTAACTGGACGTCTGCTCTTAATCGCTTTATGATTATGTTTGATGACCGTATCAGCAAGCATTTAATCTAAATGGCAGTTACACAGAATTCGGGATGGTCTCCCAGATACAATAAAACCGCATAGCAATTAATTGTTATGCGGTTTTATTGTTAACCATCCATGTTACCTATCACGACTCTAATCATGCATCCTTGCAAGACATTAAGCATATTGTGACAGTCGGGCATCCTGCCCATTACTTCTTGCTATTACTGGCATTCACTGCCTGCAACACGGGTCATGTGTCCATACTTCAATTATCATTATCATCCTGATGCTAATAATTGAATTATTATCCTTAATACGGTTAACTCAATCCTTGAGTCACATTCCCTTATGCCGTGTGTGTATAGTGTCAAAATATTGACCTAGTGTTAAGTCGCGTAAGCGTCATTGCCTGTAAGCATATGCTTACAAGCGCTTATCTATAACTACAGATTAAATATAAAATATTGATTCGTAAGGCTTTATTTTCAATAATAAAAATTTAGTAAATAATATATATATAAGTGTTAGCGATGTTCGTGGTCATAAGCAACACCTTAGTCACTCAAAGTAGCGAATGCTTACGCAATTATTTGCAAAATTTACAACTTATTAACACCCACGACATGTGTTGATAAGTTTTAAGTATTACTATAGTTATGTAAGAAAATATTTCAAAAACAACGTTATTAACGAATAATAATTTATAAAATTCAAATAAATTTTTGTAATATCTCATATTTCAGCGTTGTTGTTTATTTTCTAGAAACAAAATTCCTAGCAAAAAACTATTTTTTTAGCCAGTTTATACCTTAAGAGGTTCCATCATGCGAATTCTAAAACCTTTATCATTTAAGACAGCCATATCTGCTGGTCTTGCCGTTACGTTAATAGGAGCTACAGCGAGTTGTGCAGTAGCAAGCCCAAATTATGGTCATACTCCAATTTATCAAGATGGCAAATATGGCAATAATAATTTTGGGCGTGTCAGTCAACAGCTTCGCCAAAATTTACGTAGTAAAGGCTACCAAGTAATGGATATCAAACCTGATACTCATCGTGGTAATCAATCCATTACTGCGTACGCTAAAAAGAACAATCAGCCTTATATCCTTAAATATACTTACCCTGGTCTAAAACTTATCAGCTCAAGTAAGAGTGATTGGTCAAACATTTGGCAAGATAAAAACCATAATAACAATGGCTATAATGGTAAATACAACAATGACAAACGTTATAAAAATGACGATGTTGAAGATAGAATCAAAAGAGAAGCACGTTACCCTGCGATCAAACGACGTGCTATCAGTAAAGTTGAAGGCATGGGATATCGAGTCAAAGATATCGAGCTTGATGAAAAAAACAATCGCGGCGTATTTGAGATAGAAGCCAAACGTGGCTCACAAGAATATGAGATTTTTCTTGACTATCCAAACTTGAATGTGATTAAGATTAAAAAAGACTAATCTTTAAACAGTCCATTTTTATACGTTAGCTTTTCTTATGCAACGTTATTGTGGTAGTGCAACATTAAGATCAGTAATTAAATACCAGTAATCGCCACATTACTGATAAGTAATAGGAATTAATAAGATAATAGGAATATTCATTATGAAGATATTAAGCTTCTCAACTTTAAAAACCGCTTTTTCTGCTGGTATTGTGCTTGCTTTATTGGGCACTACCTTTGGTTGTACCGTCACGCCAAGACATGATGGTCAAAGAGTTTATTACCCAAACGGTCCGTATCAGGGTAACGGCAAGTATAACAATAATGGTCGTTATAATAATGGCGGCCATAAAGTCAATCATGCTCACCACGATAGCAAAAAAGGCAAACATAAGAATAAAAACGGTCATCACAAAAATAAAAACGGTAAGCATAAAAAAGATAATAGCCGCTACAACAATAATGGTCGCTATAATAATAACCATTATCGCTACAAGTAACTTAACCTCTCAACAATTTATAGAAATAGCGCATAGCGCCTAATGGCTAGGCGTTTGGGTTTTTGGGTCTGTGCTCTCGTTATTTGACGACGTTTGACAAAATTTAGCTATTTTAGATGAGTACGATTCAATTAAGAACACGCCTTGTACGTACAGATAAGATTTTGGCATCGTTGATGACTTGATGCCCTTGGTCAAATAAGCCAGCCCTTGGTTTAGTTGACCATTTTTTTATTGTGTCGTTTTTAGCATAGAACCTTGCTTATATAGACGAGCTACCAATACCTTTAATAGCATAGCATGAGAGAATATTATGAAAAAATATACGTTATTAAAAACCACGGCGGCGAGCAGTATGATTGCCGCGTTACTGTCCATAACGACTGGCTGCGTCACCGCGCCCGGCTACAATGCTTATGGCGACCTTTATGAAGACATTTACAAAGATACTAAAATCTATAAGAAACACAAGAAAACCATCAAGTCTATTGATAAAGAACTTTATCAGCCTGCTATCGAGCAACGTGCGGCTAATAAAGTCAGTAGCATGGGTTACCAGGTCAAAGACGTCAAATATAAAAAAGGCGACAGTAAAATAAAAGTAAAAGCCCGACGCGGCAGTAAAGACTATAAAATCGAGCTTGGCTATCCGAGCTATAACGTGATTAAAATCAAAAAAGATTGACAACAGGTGTTAAAAGTCTAACACCTCAATCACATCATAAGCAGGCGTCTCATAAGGATGCGCCTGCTTTAATGCCTCGATAACTGCCTTAATATGAGCAGTAGCAACGACCATCTCTACCCGCCACTCATCAACAGTTTCAAGTCTATCCTGCGCCCCAATATTTGGCTGACTGCCTGCCAACGGCATAAACTGCCCGCTCCCCTGCACTTGCCAGCAGCATTGTTCATAATTGCCAATCTTGCCAGCACCCGCTGCAAATAAGGCGGATTTTACTGGCTCTAACGCCGTATCTGGAATAAAAACGGTTAATTTATACATAGATTACTTCCTTTGAGCCTATTTAGAAAAATTACTATCAGCTATAAACTTACTATTTTTTAGACAATGAAGGATGGTCAGTCCAGATATAGCGCAATAACCAATCTTTTGCCTCGCCTGCATAATCAATGCCAATCCGTGGACGCAGTGATATTGGCGGCTGACAGCCGTCGTCTTCGACCCAAAGCCCTGACGCAGGCATGATAGGCGCACCATATAACTCGCGGTCAATTTGCAGCCGTTTGGTTAGCTTGCCAGGACCTGCAAATTGCTTGGGGTCGGTTAGCTGTTTATCTGCGCTCAGTAATTGCTCGTCGATTAAGCGCGCGCTATCGTCTGTCAAAAACCCTGCGCGTATTAATACCGCTTCTGGCGACTCTGCCGTTCCGCTCACCAAATTGAGCATATGATGGATACCATAGGTCAGATAGACATAAAATACTCCGCCCTCGCTATACATAACCTCTGTACGCGGCGTGCGCGTGCCAGCATGCGCATGACAAGCGGCATCACCTTCACCAATGTAGGCTTCGGTCTCTGAGATGCGCATCCGTAGGGTTTTTTCTTGCCGTCACTATCGCTTAGCTGTCGGCATAAAACTTTGCCAATTAAATCTGCCGCTACCACGCAGGTCGGGTGGACAAACCAGCTAGGTTCTAAAACGGAGGGTTGTATATAAGGTAATTTGTACAATGACATCAAAGATAACCTTTTTTATAGCGGCGTTTATATTGACGATATAAATTTAGCATAAAAAACCACTCAAAGCGGCTAAGCGTTAGACCTTATTACCTATTACAACTGTTGCTATACAGACAGTTAACTCATTCTAATAGTAAGCTTAAAACTCGCCAATCAATTTTAAAGTTAAAAAACTAAAAACATCCAACACTAAAAAATACAAACAAAAGGATATAACAATGACTAACTCTAATACTAACAATGATAAGCAGCACAACAACGATAGCAATAAAAATGCTAGCGAAAAAGATACGAATAAAAACGCAGTGATGAAAGATAACAACCCTAATAATGGCAATAATGCTTCCAAAGGCAACGCTACTAACGATTCAAAGGACAACGCCTCAAAAGATAGTCAGTCTAAGACAGATGATAACAGTAAGAACGACAAGCAAAATAGTCAGTCACAAAGTAAAAACAGCAAAGACGATAAGTCATCTAATCAAGACAATACTAATGACAAAAAAGATGATAAAACGTCGGACAAGAACGATAGTAAAGATAGCGATAATGATAAATCGTCTGATAAAAACAATAGCGGTGCCAAAAAAGACGATCAATCAGACGCTAAAAACGACAGTAAAAATGGTGACGATTCTGATAAGAAGGATAAAGATAGTAAAGATGATGACTCTAAATCTAGCGAAGATAAAGAATCTTCTTTAAAGGACACCGCTACCACTAAAGCTAAAGAAGTGGTTGGCACATTAGCGGACAAAGCTGCCGATGCGATGGAAATGGCTGCTAAAAAAATTAAAGAAGCGCGTAAAGACAAATAACATAGCAATCTTTAACATAACGGTTTTTAAAATGCTTATCCCCATAAAAAAACTGAGCGCATGGCTCAGTTTTTTATTTTTTAAATATTTTATATTTCTAGTTTAACGGCACACCGATACGTTTTGCTACTTCTTCATAGCCTTCAATCACATCACCCAATGATTGACGGAAACGGTCTTTATCGAGCTTTTTCTTGGTCGCTTTATCCCAGATACGGCAGCCATCAGGCGAGAACTCATCACCTAGAACGATACGATCATAGAATACGCCAAATTCAAGTTTAAAATCTACCAGTATTAAATCGCCAGCATCAAACAGCTCTTTTAGCACTTCGTTTACTTGGTGACTGAGCTCTTTCATTTTCGCCAATTGAGCTTCAGTTGCCCAACCAAGCGAGATAGAGATGGACTCATTGACCATCGGATCGCCAAGCGCATCGTCTTTATAAAACAGCTCATAAGTAGGCGGCGTTAATGCTTGACCTTCCTCTAAACCTAGGCGACGTACCAAACTGCCCGCAGCAAAATTACGCACCACGCATTCAACCGGAATCATGTCTAAACGCTTGACCAGCACTTCATCGTCTGACAACTGCTTTTCAAAATGGGTTTCGATACCAGCGTCAGCCAGTTTTTGCATGATAAAGGCGTTAAAGCGGTTATTCACCACGCCTTTACGAGCAAGCTGTTCGATACGCTTACCATCGAGTGCGGAGGTATCGTCGCGGAAGTGTAAAATCAGCAGATCATGGTCTTCTGTTTCATAAACAGACTTGGCTTTGCCTTTATAGAGCAGTTGTTGCTTTTGCATGAGGGAGTTCCTGTTCGTTCAAGCTTATGTGGTAAAAACGCGCAGTGACCGCCAAGCGCTTTGTATTAAGGTATAAAATGCTTAACCATAATAAAAGACCAGCGGTATAGATAAGG
This sequence comes from Psychrobacter communis, assembly GCF_014836505.1. Lineage (NCBI taxonomy): Bacteria > Pseudomonadati > Pseudomonadota > Gammaproteobacteria > Moraxellales > Moraxellaceae > Psychrobacter > Psychrobacter communis. Next base: position 24,591 of record NZ_JACSQR010000032.1, on the reverse strand, counting down.
ATGAAAAAGGGGTTTATTCTGCTGCTTGGGTCACGGCAACCGTACGCTGAGGTCTTGGCAGCTGATATTGTTTACCTGACTCATTTTCTAGTTTCAAGGTATTAGCACCGGCATTAGGCGTTGGGTATAACGGCACAAATGGCGCTGTTTCTTGCGCCGCTGGCAATTCTAATGGTGCCAGTTTTTTGCTTTGCTGATACTCAAGGCTACCATTATCGCGCTTACCAAACAGACCTTTTGTCGCTTGGCAGCCGCTCAACACTAACGTACTACCCAAAACCACGGTCATTAGCATCGGGAATATTTTTGCAGGGTTTGATGATACTGTCATCATATTATCTCTCTGAGTTAGCAGTTATTGCTTATTTGGTGCGTATGTAGGCAAAGCGTTTATAGTTTTACTATGTCTAACTTTTTTACTTAATAGTCGAAACCTATAGAGCCACTATAAGCGGTATGTTTATTAAATTTATAAAAACCTAAAGTAAATTTGCACGGATTAGAGCTTCATCAATGGTCGCATGGTGCTTTTCAGCCAACCATACCAACGGCAAACGAATACCGGTATCTATCATGCCCATTTTATGCAGCGCATATTTAACAGGAATAGGGCTTGATTCGATAAATAAGTCACGGTGTAAGTGCTTGACCACGTCATGAACTTTATGAGCGGCATCAAAATCTCCACGCAGGCCAGCGCTAAAAGTCTCACTCATAGCTTTTGGTGCCACGTTAGCCGTCACCGAAATATTGCCTTTACCGCCAAACTGCATCAGCTCAAGAGCTGTACTATCATCACCAGATAACACCACCATTCTGTCGCCAACGGCTCTGATCAGTTGCTCACCGCGCACAGCCGAACCTGTGGCGTCTTTAATAGCAACGATATTGTCAATATCGGCCAAGCGTTCAACGGTTTCTTGGGCGATATCTACAACCGTACGACCCGGTACGTTATAAAGCATCTGCGGAATTTTTACCGCTTCAGCGATGGCTTTATAGTGCTGAAACAAGCCTTCTTGTGGCGGCTTATTATAATAAGGGGCGACCAATAACGCACAATCAGCACCTGCTTCGGCGGCATCTTGGGTTAGCTTAATGGCTTCCATCGTATTGTTGGCACCAGTACCTGCAATGACAGGCACGCGACCTTTGACATGCTGAACAAAGTAGCGAATCACATCGCTGTGCTCTTGCATGGACAAAGTCGCTGACTCGCCAGTGGTACCGACAGCGACCAAGCAATGCGTACCTTGCTCAATCTGCCAATCTATGAGGTCTGCCAGACGTTTATAATCGACCGTGCCGTCAGGATGCATGGGCGTTACCAAGGCTACCATTGAGCCTTGTAGTCGGGTTTTAATATCGTCGTATGCTGTGCTCATAACCGTGCCTGTATATCCTAGCTTTTATTAAAGCTATCACATGATAAGTCGTTTGCAAGTGTGCCTATCTGCCCTATGGAGCTGAACGTTTGGTTTGGTAAAATAACGTCAGGGCAAGACCTTGCGTGATGTTTATACTGTGTATTTATTATGCTAACGTGATTGACGCTATTTAGCTGCCGCCACTTGATTGACTGCAAGCCATAAAAACGTCTGCTAGTGTAGCATATTTTGCCTTCATCGCTATCAAACAATTCATGCTTAACACTTCTATAAAGCGAAAAATTAGCAATCTATCATAATGCTAAGCGCGACTCTATTTAGCCTAAAAAATAAGCCTGAAAACTAAATAGTTAGTGTAGTGCAATTGCTTAGTGTAGCGTAACTAGTTAGCAGCGATAAAACCTTTTTAGGTATTTTAACGAATCGTCAACATAGCAATGGTCGGACGATATGTATTACTGTCAATAAAGACAGCCGATTCATAACGCTGCTAATCACGCACGCTATCCTTTGCTATTCAATGCGTAAACCAATGATACCTGGGATCCCCTGACGCACTATCTCAATCGTCACCACGCCTTTTTCGGGCAATGATGCCACGGCGCTAGAAAAATCGTTGACCGTTTTAATCGGTTTTTGGTGCAAATTGGTGATAACGTCGCCTGCCAGTATACCCGAGCGCGCCGCGAGTCCCGTCGGCTCAATAGCGGTGACCAGCACGCCGGTCTTATTATCAGCAGCCAGCTCTATTTGCTCCTCCGGCGTTAAATTGCGCAGCGCCAGTCCCAAGCTGATGCCGTTGGCTTGCTGTGCGCCGGTTTGCGATTGCATAGCATTGGAAGCATTACTAAGCTTGCCGGTTATGATAGCTTGTTTACCGTCACGCTGAATCTGAACGCGAAAGATATCGTCAGGCCGCGCTCGATTAATCAGGTTTAATAAATCGGAGGCTTCCATAATTAAGACATCATTGTATTTTAAAATAATATCGCCTGGCTTTAGCCCCGCTTTTTGCGCCGGTGAGTCTGGTGAAACGCGAGTCAATAATGCCCCTTGCGGACGCGCTAAATTATAAGCTTCGGCTAAATTACGGTCGATATCTTGCGGAAAAATACCCAGATAGGCGCGCGCAACTTCACCGTTATCTTTTAACTGCTCATAAATATCCATCGCCGCATCAATCGGGATAGAGAATGACAGACCCATATAGCCGCCCGTGCCACTAAAAATACGCGAGTTAATACCAATTACTTCACCGCGCTGATTAAATAATGGGCCGCCAGAGTTACCCGGGTTTAATGCCACATCAGTTTGGATAAAGGGTACGCTGGTTTCACGGGAAAAATTGCGCGATTTGGCACTTACAATACCTGCCGATGCTGAATAATCGAAACCAAAGGGCGAGCCAATTGCTAATACCGGCTCCCCTACTTTTAGCGCATTAGAATCACCGATTGGCAAGGCAGGGAATTGGCGCCCCGTGACCTTGAGCACCGCCACGTCTGAGCGCTCATCACTGCCAACCAATTTGGCATCAAGCTCGCTTCTGTCATTGAGCGTCACAGTAATTTTGTCCGCGCCTGCCACCACATGATGATTGGTCAGCATATAACCATCACGGGTGACAAAAAATGCAGTGCCATATGCATGTTCAATCGCAGGCGTCGCTGCTTGGTCAGGAATATGTAAGCGATCACCAAAGAACTTCCGCAATAGCTCAGCCGTTTGGGCTTTAGCAAGCTCTGCCTCGCTGACAGTTTTGGTGACGTTTACTCGCGCGACCGCTGGCGTGACTTGCTGTACCAAGCCCGAAAAATCTGCGGTGGTAACGGCCGCTTGTGCAGTTGGCACGGTCGCGATGTTGATACCTGCCGCCATAGTAGTGGCTACCGCTATGGCCAACGCGCTCTGCTGTAACCAACGGCTCAAATTGGCTGTATTCGACGTTTTAGACATATTGTTAGGCATGTTACCCTCCATATAATGGGTCTTTATAATTGTTATAAACGGTTTGAATAGGACCGTTATGAATAATAATTTAGGCGTTTTATTTATATATTATGCTGATAATAGCTCAGTTTACTCATTCGCTAACCTCTAAAGCTAACATTTAAAAATTGATTTTTATATTGGTCTTTGCATTGCTGGCTGAGAGATTTTACCGCTTGCTTTTGTTATCTGCGTTCAGCATAAACTTTGGGAAATGCAAACTTACAAAGAAGAATGCTTGTTAGTTTACCGTCCATTTTCGACTTATGGTATAAAACTTTATCTTTTCTATCATAAAGATAGCCTTATTGCTAACATACCAGCACTACTCCCCTTTAATAAGCGTTCTTAGCTGAGAATCAAGTGGCGCAAAGATTGCTCTAGAATACGTCAAATAAAACCATGTTATGATAACAAGCCAAATAATCTATATGGCAAACAAAAGTTAATTTTCTTAGGTCGTTATTTTAGCAAATTGGCGATCATCAGCTTATTTTTTCATCTTTTGCTTTTTAGATTCTGCTTAGGGATCTAAAAAGCTTTTGTCTTTACGGCGATATCGTACTGATAGCCAACCTCACTTGTGCTTTGATTACTTGTGCTTTGATTACTTGTGCTTTGATTATAGTGTGGTTGATGCTTTTATTAACAAGCGCTAGATTTAGCGCTCAGCGGTGACAGATATTGCAACACTATATTTAGACGACTTTTGCTGCGGCTTACGCTAGCAGCGCTGGTAGTGCGCCTGAATAGATATAAAATATGACAAGATTATAAAAGGATTAATTTATGGATACCGCCTTATTGTTATCCGGCGTGGTTGGGCTCGGTATTGCCGCCCAATGGTTGGCTTGGTATTTAAAGCAACCGTCCATTTTGTTTTTATTACTGATTGGTATTATTGTTGGCCCGATATTGGGCGCTTTTGACCCAGATTTGGTACTCGGCGAGCTGATGTTCCCGTTTATCTCATTGGGGGTGGCGATTATTTTATTTGAAGGCTCGCTGACTTTAGAGTTTGATGAGATTAAGCAGCACGGCTCTGTGGTACAGATGCTGGTGTCAGTCGGTGTCCTTATTACCATTGTCATTGTGGCGCTATCGACTTACCTGTTGTTTGATGTCGACCCTTTGATTGCTTTGCTATTTGGTGCGCTGGTTTGTGTGACTGGCCCTACGGTCATTATGCCGTTACTGCGCAGCGTGCGTCCGAATAAAACCATTTCTAACATTTTGAAATGGGAAGGTATCATCATTGACCCTATCGGCGCGATTGCAGTGGTTTTGGTCTATGAATATATCATTTCAGGCGGCGAAGCCAGTAGTATCTTACTGTTTGCCAAAATTGTAGTATTGGCAGTGGCCATGGGCTTAGCGGGCGCGTGGTTATTGGCGTTTTTAATGCGCCGCCATATGATTCCTGAGTTTTTACGTAATGTCTTTACCTTAGCTTTTGTACTGCTCCTGTTTTCTATCTCCAACCATTTAGAGCACGAGTCCGGCTTATTAACGGTCACCGTCCTTGGCGTGGCGCTGGCTAACTGGCCAAAATTCCCGCGGGAGACGATTTTAGAGTTTAATGAATCGCTGACCATTTTATTGGTATCGGTATTATTTATCATTCTTGCGGCTCGCGTTGAGCTTTCAAGCTTATTAAGCGTTGGCTTTGCAGGTTTGGTGCTGCTCGCGATTGTGATGTTTGTCGCGCGTCCGTTATCGGTATGGGCATCGTCTATCGGCTCCAATCTAAAAACCAATGAAAAGCTGATGATTAGTTGGATTGGGCCGCGCGGTATCGTTGCCGCTGCTATCTCGTCGCTTTTTGCCATTCGCTTGCAAGAGTATGATATTCAAGGCGTTGAGCTGCTCGTACCTTTGGTTTTCCTCGTCATTATCGGCACAGTAATGATTCAAGGTTTGGGCGCCAAAATGGTTGGTAATTTCTTGGGCGTCCGTGAGCCTGAAACCAACGGTATCTTAGTCGTTGGCTCCAACCCTATCGCTTTATTGGTAGCGACGTCTTTAAAAGACCAAGGTTTTGATGTCATCGTCGCCCATAATAACTATACTAATATCGCCAAAGCTCGTATGAGTGGTTTGCGTACTTACTTTGGCAATCCTATCTCTGACCATGCCGACCATCACTTAGACCTTATCGGTATTGGGCGTCTGTTTGCCATGAGTACCGATAGAGAAATGAATACCTTGTCTGAAATTCATTACCGTCATGAGTTTGGCGAGCGTAAAATCTATCGCCTTAAATTCAGTGATGAAAAAGTCAAAAGCGAGCGCGATGATAAGCAAGGCAACTTCCATTCGCAGTGGTTGTTTGGTAAAGATGTGACTTATGCCAAGCTTGCCAGTATGCTGTCGAAAAAAGCGCGTATCAAAATCACCAACATCACCGACAGCTATAGCTTTGAGCAATATAAGGCCGATAATAAGCAATTCGTGCCGCTTTATACCGTCGATAAAGAAGGTAAACTGCACGTGATTACCGATAATTTCGATGGCACCGTACCACGTGATCGTAAGCTGATTTCATTGGTCGTCGATGATGAAGTGCAACCAAAAGCGGTCGATGTAACGGCAAAACAAGAGCAGGCACGCGCGGCGGCAGATGCCAGCTTTGAATCCAGCTCGAAAGCGCCTGAAAAGCGTAAAGAAATAGAGCTTACCGATGATAGTAATGATACCACTACGTCAGAGACTGCATTAACCACTGCTAAAGAAGTCAATGTAGCAGAAGTCTCCGAGTCAGAAAAGGTACAAGACAAACAGGCCGATAGCGTTACTGTTACGCCTAATAAAATTCAGGTATCAAGCACGACGGTTAAGAAAGATAACGTGCAAACAACAGAGTCTGATGCTACTGCTCCTAATGGTTCTACCAATGCTATAAATAAAGGTGTCATGTCGGATAATTCGACCGCAACTTCGAAAACCAAAACCTCTAGTAATACCAACGGTAATGGCAGCGCACCGAAAACCAAAAAAGGCACGCTTGACCCCAATCGTTTACCCGACTCCAGTGGTGACAACCTTGATAACGTTGACAGCATGGATATAGATAAAGAGTAGAGTTATCTTTTTAATATTTTCCATAAACGATAAAAGCCCCAACTGCGCAGTTGGGGCTTTTTTTGGACAATATAAGGTAGAAATGACAACGTTAAAAAACCTTAGCTTAGCGCAAATTTTTCCTGCACCGCTTGCCAAATACGCTCGCTGACTTCTTCGGCACTGCCTGACGCATCAATACGCTGGATACGCTCAGGCTGCTCTCTGGCAAGGACACTAAAACCTTGATGTACTCTAGTAAAAAACTCCGTCGCTTGCTGCTCAAAACGGTCAGCAGCGCTGCGTTTATTGGCGCGCGCCATGCCTTCTAATACTGGCAAATCTAGCCATAAGGTCAGCTCTGGTAATTGTTCAACAAATTGCTCGATAAGCATAGCAATTTTAGCACGTACCGTACTATCACCATGGGCACGCCCAAAACCTTGGTAGGCAACGGTCGAATCAGTAAAGCGGTCACATATTACCCACGTTCCACGTTGTAGAGCAGGTAAAATCACTTGCTGCAAATGGTCACAGCGCGCGGCAAACATCAGTAGCAGCTCGGTATCATCGTTAATTTTGGTATCAGGGTCTAACAAAATAGCACGCAGCTGCTCGGCAAACGGACTGCCACCCGGCTCGCGGGTACGCAGATAGTCGATGCCTTTTGCTTGCAAATGGTCGCAAAGCTGCTCAATAGCGGTGGTCTTACCAACGCCTTCGGTCCCTTCAAAGCTGATAAAGTGCCCTTGATTGGACGCTGTACTAAAAGATGCGGTATTAGTAGAATGCTTAGGCGAATTTATTTGCGCTGATTTATCTGGTAGGGATGCTGACATGATATGACCTTATGTCATTGATGAGCGTTATGGCGTTATATAGATAGCTATATGACGCCATAACGCTCAGTACACGATAGGTTTTTAGAAAAGATAAAGGATTAAATTACGGCGGCGGTGTTTGTGCTTTTTTCTGACGCATGACGCTGAGATATTCCTTGACCGCTTGGTTATGCTCATTTAAGCTATTGGTAAATTTGTGCCCGCCGTTACCGGTCGCCACAAAATATAACGCTTCGCTATCGGCAGGATGCAAAGTCGCTTCAATCGAGGCCGCAGATGGCAGCGCGATTGGCGTTGGCGGCAAACCATCGATTTGATAGGTGTTATAAGCGGTCTTTTCATCGATGTCTTGACGGCGAATATTGCCTTCATAACGGCTGCCCATCCCATAAATAATGGTCGGATCGGTTTGCAAGCGCATATTTTTATTCAAACGATTGCTAAATACCGCCGAGACCAAAGGACGCTCTTCTGCCACGCTGGTTTCTTTTTCGATAATCGATGCCATTACCAGCGCTTCATACGGACTGTCATAAGGCAGATCAGGGTCGCGATTTTCCCACGCTTTGGTCAATGCTTGCTGCTGACGCTTATACAAATCGGTCAATACCTGCTTATCCGTGCTGCCCTCACCATAATAATACGTATCAGGCGCAAACCAGCCTTCAAGATTGTGATTGACGATAGCATCATTACTATTGACCACCGAATCTGGTAAAATGCCAACCAAATCCAACGCCTGCGCGATGCTGGCATTCGTGCTATCCGCCGTCAGTACTTCTTTTTTGATGCCTTTATTATCTCGCAGCGCCTGATATAAATCTTTTGAGGTTTTGCCTTCGATAATCTGTACCTTGACCATCGCCGCTTTTACCCCTTGCCCCAATACTTCTAAGGCTTCAGCAAAGGTAGGGTTTTCTGGTAATTGATAAATACCGGCGTGCAATGGGCCATCGATTTGCGTTTTCATATAAAGCTTGGCAATCGTGGCAGAAAACAGCGGTATTTGCTGCTGCCACTGCGGTAATAGCCCATAATACGTCTGACCCGACTCAATCGTCACCATCTGCTGCGGCTGCTCAATACGGCCAAACAGCGTCTGATACACCATCACCAAAAAGAACGCTGCAATCAGCCCAAGCACCAATAACACCTGATAACCACGCTGCATAAAAAACGAGGGATTATCAGCTTTATAGTGGCGCGGTTTAGTGCCACCGCTAATGAGTGAGATATCTGTCGCCGGTACTTCCTCTGCGCTAACGTCGTCAATGATAGGTTTTTTGTCTGGCGCTGTCCTCTCAACAGGCTGCTCCAGCGCGGCGTCATGTTCATTTTTTGGCGACTCATCAGGGCGTTTAGGGGGTATTTCAGGTGTTGGCTTGCTCATGGCAACTCGCGAGGCAGAAGTTTGCTAGAATTTAGCACTGAACTGGGCGATTTTCAATGGTATTTGCTTAGCTTATCAATTAACTTGGTGTTTAGAGTAAATTATATGGCGTAATACTCATATCGCTTATTTATCACTTTGAATTCTTCCTTTAATAAGAAAATCGGCTATGAACCTCAATTTCAATCAAAGTCTTGCCAAAAACTATACATCTGAATCGCAAAAAATTCGTGTGCTTAGTGAAAATTGGGTTGCTAAGCAAAGTTATTGCCCCAGTTGCAATGCCGAACCCTTAGTTGAATTTGCCAATAACCAACCCGTCGCCGATTTTTATTGCGCACATTGCAGCGAGGAATATGAGCTAAAAAGTAAAAAGGCAAAACTGAGCCACCTAATTAATGATGGCGCTTATGACACTATGATTCATCGAATCAATAGCAAGAACAATCCAAGCTTTTTCTTTTTAACCTATTCGCCAGAATACAAAGTTAATAACTTTTTAATCATCCCTAAGCATTTTTTTAAACCCGATATGATTGTTAAACGCAAGCCTTTATCCATCACTGCCAAACGTGCCGGTTGGGTTGGCTGCAATATAGACTTGCGCAAAGTGCCCGAATCAGGAAAGGTGTTTTTGGTTAAAAACGAGCAAGTTATACCACGCAATAATGTCACCGAGCACTTTCAAAAAACCTTGTTTTTACGTAAGCAAACTATCGCTTCACGTGGTTGGACACTAGACGTTTGGCAGTGCATCGACAGACTCGACGCCAACTTCTCTCTCAATCAGGTTTATGCGTTTGCCGACCTATTAAAACTCAAACATCCTGAAAACAACCACATTAAAGATAAAATCCGTCAGCAATTACAAGTATTACGTGATAGAGGTATTATTGAATTTATCGGTCGTGGGCATTATTACAAATTATATTAAGCGCTTTTATTATCTTTTACTCACTTCACAAAGGACGATCACTTCTTTTAGTCACTTTTGCTAACCTAGCGGATATAAATCCTAAAGAAATTTTGATAAGCAAGTATTGAGAGTAGTGATGATAAAAAGTGATAAGACAGTAGAGAAAATCTTTCAGATAGAGATTGTCGAGACGTTAAGTAACATCATAGAGATTAGCGCAGAGAACGAGCAAGAAGCACTATTAAAAGCGCAAGATATGTATAAAAAAGAGGAAGTTATTTTGTACGCAGATGTTTGTATTGATACCAAATTTAATATTCTTTAAATACAGTTAAATCGCTTCAAAACTCACCACTTCACCCGACAATAACCTCAGACTACTCATGGGCATAATACCGCGCAGCGCATTACAAAAGAATAGCTGGCTTAAATGGAGCAAATCCTCATCTTGTAACGACCTGTTGATAACGGGGTTATTGCTAGTCGATAATGTATCGATAATCACTTGCCGCATCACGCCAGCAACGCCCGATTGCGCCATCGACGGCGTATACCATTGACCTTGGGTTAAATAGTTGCTGTTGTTTTGAGAGTGTGGACGATTGGACGATTTTGCGACTGGCGCTTCTACTAATTGATAAAACACATTACTCATCGTGCCCTCAATCCAGCGCCCACTCATATCGCGTAGCAGACCTTCAGCGATGCTTGGCTTGATAGTGCCTGCCAATGTCTTAGCTTTGATAGCTTGCAGCTCGCCACTTGCCAGCACATTATCGAGGCGATTTAAGCTTTTAAGTCCAGCAAGCGTTGGCGGCAAACAAGCAATTTGAGAGGATAAGCAAATGGCGCTCGCGGTAGGTTGTAGCGGGATAAATTGCCCATCAGCGAGTGGCAGCGATCGTGCGGTAGTAATGGCCATTGGTGAGGATTTAAGCCAAATCTCGCACGCACTGCCGCCACCAATATTTGGTGTATAACCATAACCACGGACTTCTTGCTCAGCGCGCGTGATTATAAGTTTTAGCATACCTTGCTGTAATTGCTTGGCATGTATTTTTAACATGGCTAATAGCAACTGGCTGTCCAACTGTAGCTGCAAGGCTGTCGCATGCGAGACAAGGCGCTGCTGATGATAGTCGAACCACAGTATCTGCCCATCGATGACGCCCATAGTGGTAAAAAAACCGTCACCGTATGCCAGCCCGCGATTATCCAATGATAATTTAGCCTCTGTAGCATTTGATGGGTGCAGACATGTCCAGCTATTGGGCGACATTCAGGCCAGCCCCGCTTATTTATCAGCAGTTTGAGCAGCAGATTTATTAATCACTAGCATACAGCTATAAAACTCGCATTTTGCCAGCTCTACTTTTTGACCGCCGATGGTTTTATTTTTGGCGATTTGACCGCCGAGCATATCAGCGACCAGCTTGCCGCCTTCATCGCCCATTAATTGACGCGCCAGCTGATAAGCTTTTTTGGCATGGTTTTGACTGATTTCTTTTTCTTTATCAGAGTCGGTTGGATTGGCAAAATACCAGCCAAGCTCGAGGTATTTTTCAGAATCAATCAGGTCCAAATACGGCGCATTATCCTGCATAAATCGATATTTGGACGCCGGATTACTGGCATAGTCCAAGCTATTTTCGTCGGTGCTGACCACTTTACCAAAGGCTGATTGTATCTTTTTAAGCTCATCGATACTTAAGGATGTTACTTTGGCAGTGCCCCACGAGGCGATATCGTATTTTACTGGCGTCCCTTGCGCAGCTGTTGCGCCATCAAGATCAGCGTTGGCGTTGGGGTTTTCTGCCTTGGAGGTCTCAGCGGCGGTCTGCTCGCTATTATCAGCGCCTGCTTCTTTGGCGGCAGTATCACTCTCTGTATTGCTATTACAGGCGCTCAAAGACACGCCAACTGCCATTATCGTACTGACCATCAAGGTCTGTAGGCTTTTATTCCACATGGGCAATGTACTCACACTTTTAAAGGGATCCAAAAACGATATTAACGAGCGGGGTTTGCTGCCGCTGATAACGAAAAATGTCTGTTAAACTTTCATAGTTATATAATTTATTGGTTATAGGCTTTGGTAGCAGTCAAATTGTTAAATACTGCCTTTTAATCATCGTAAAATGCAAGGCCGACTAAAATCTTCATGCTCCCTAGTTTACCCAACTGCTTAACACTTGACTAGCTTTTACCTTACACTTACCGCTCCGGCAGAGTACAGATTTGTTAAAGGCCTCACGAGATAAAGGCGTGATCTGTCTGGCCAATTATTCGCTCAGTTTTTGCCCTTTTATTGGCTTAGCATAATTGGCTTAGCTTAGTTGGTTTAGTATAGGTTTGTGAAAGTTAACGTTATCCCCTATGATAAGTAGGATTTATTAAATGACATTGCATAAGATAATTAAACGGCCACTTTTTTATTGATAACTTCTCACCTGTTGATTTTGCCTATATTTCACCCTTTACAAGCAGCGGACCCTTTATGACCCAGCATTTTATCGTTATAGGCAATCCGATTGCCCACAGCAAATCCCCTGAAATCCATACGCAGTTCGCTGTGCAGACAGGCTTAGAGATTAGCTATCAGCGCCAGTATTGCCCTGATGATGTAGCCAGCTTTACTGCGGTGATTGAGGCATTTTTTCAGGGCGGCGGCGTTGGTGCTAACGTGACTGTGCCCTTTAAGCAAGTAGCTTATCAGTGCTGCGCGGCGCGTGGCGGCTTGTCTGAACACGCTAAGGTTGCAGGCGCTGTTAATACTTTGTTGATCAATAAAACGTTGTTAAAAAATGGCACACCGATAGCCGAGGCGATATATGGCGATAATACCGATGGCCAAGGGTTGGTCAATCACATGACAAGTTTAGATTGGCCGCTAAAGGGCGCGCGTGTGGCAATAATCGGCGCAGGCGGCGCGGCGCGCGGGGTGATATTGCCATTGATTGAAGCGGGTATCAGCGAGCTTACCCTTGCCAATCGTACATTAAATAAAGCGACAAATTTAGTTACTGATCTAAACGCTGCAAGTGAGACAATTGCTAAGCAGCAGATTAAAACCTGTAGCACTGAAACGCTAAGCGGTGAGTTTGATATCATTATCAATGCTACCTCGATTGGGCTAACGGGCGATACGCTGCCGCTTAGCGACCAACTAGACGGCCATTATGCTTACGATATGATGTATGGACGTGAGCTGCCGTTTTTGCAGCATTTTACCAAGCGCGGCGCACAAACGTCAGACGGTTATGGCATGCTTATCGGGCAGGCAGCGTTAAGTTTTGAGCGTTGGACAGAACATAAAGTCGATGTTGCGCAAGTCATCGACAGTTTATAAGTACATTGAATGAACAGCTTAAACCGCGACTAAAAAAGCCATATGAATAGAAATCATACAGCTTTTTATCTGCTAAAAAATTTAGCTAAAACGCGCTAGCAGCCAATTCTCCATCCGGCGCAGCGGCACGCGTAAATCGGTCGAATGCATCACCACCCCGCCGCTTAGCCCCACCACGCAGCCAATCATGGTATCAAACAAACGCGCCAAAATGACCTCTTGATAAGCTTGTTCAGTAAACGGCAACCCACTGCCATATTCGGCAATAAATATCGTCAGCGGCGTGATAAATATTACCGCCAAGCCATAATGGCGGTCGACCAAGGTTTCGATACATAGCATTAAGCCTAATATCGCCAGCGCCACGCCCCATATCGGCAAACCCCACGCCAGCATCCATCCCGCCAGACCAACGCCAACCAGGGTACCAAGCAAACGATGTATCTGCTTAATCCACATGGTACGCAAATGAATACCTTGGATAATCAAAAAACAGCTGACCGCTGCCCAATAGGGATTTGATAAATTTAAGCTCAGCGCGATGACTAAAGATAGACTGACAAAACCGGCGACAATCAGACTCTCTGTTATGGTATCGGGCTCATAGTTATAGGTCGGCGTCGGTGTCGCTGGACGCGTCGCCAATAAGAACAGCGAATACAGCAGCGCCATGACCAAAGCAAAACCACTACCGAGCATCACCAACCCCGTGGCTGGCATGACGTCTTCTAAAGGCAGCGGAATAAATAGCGCAATCGCCCCCGCCATCATCACAAACAAACCTGCGGGCGGCGGCTGGCGATAATAGCGCCCAAAAATTACAATACCAAACGCCATCAAGGTAAATATCGGCAGTTTTAAGGGCGGAATTTGCTGCGCTATCAGACCAAGGGCAAAACACAGCGACATCGCAAACCCCCATGCCATCACCGTCACCAAACGAAACGGCAGCTTACCTGCTAACGGGGTATTTAAAATAACCATCGCCCCTAACGACGCTTTGATACCAGACGGCAAAGCATCAAAATACGCCCCGACAAATACCGGAAAGCTAATGGTAATTGCAGCGATAATCGGCATATGCCACGGTCGCTTGCTACGGTTGACGGTTAATAAATGGTTAAGCTCACCATCGATGAGTTTTTTTAACCGCCCAACTACTGCCATTAGCCAAAATACTGGCGTCTTTTTCTGCTCTGTTTGGTATGCTAATTTGCGCTTTGGTGCGCTCATAAATTGTGTTCCTTTATTCTGTTTGGGCACGCAACTCATACACTTAACGGTTGTTTTGCGTCTATCCCGCTGTCTATACTAAAACTTACGCTGCAACCTGTACTAAAACTATGGTTGTTTATAAAACTGGACTTATTGATGCCTGTTTATAAATAAATAACCATTTATATTTATAACTTAAATTTTTACGTTTTTTAATATATTATGAATATTAGTTATCGGTTGTATATTTGTGGCTATAGAAGATTTATACTGACCTCAATGCTACGACAGCTGTTTTTTATCAAGGATGCCTTAACGGTTATCAAAATGGACAAGCTGTTCTTAATAAACTTAGATGACGACCTGTGATACTGTCTGCCTTTATCCCAGATAATTAAACTCCCGTTTACATGAACCATAGCTCAATTGATGAGCCGACAGTCTATGCTAACGAACTATGCTAATGAAATAATCAAAGAGAGCGACTATGTTAACTTACAAAGCACCTTTGCGTGATATCAAGTTTTTGATAAATGATGTTTTTGACTATCAAACGCATTATAAAAGCCTAGACAATGGCGAAAACGCCGATCCTGAAACCGTCGATATGATTTTGCAAGGCTTTGCTGACTTTGCTGAGAATGTCTTAGCGCCTTTGTACCAGCCAGCGGATGAAGAAGGCTGTCATTTTGAAAATGGTGTGGTCACTACGCCTAAAGGTTTTAAAGAAGCTTATGACCAGTTCGTCGAAGGCGGCTGGCAAGGTATTTCGTACCCTGAAGAGTACGGCGGTATGAACTTACCGATGTCAATCAACCTTATTAAGTCTGAAATGATGGGTACGGCTAACTGGCCTTGGGCGATGTATCCTGGCCTATCAACTGGTTGTATCAACACCTTACTACAGTACGGTACCGACGAGCAAAAAGCGATTTATTTACCTAAATTGGTTGAAGGTACGTGGTCGGGCACCATGTGTTTGACTGAGCCGCAGTGTGGTACTGACTTGGGTCAGGTTAAATCAAAAGCCATCCCGCAAGATGACGGTACTTATAAAATCAGCGGTACCAAGATTTTTATCTCAAGTGGCGAGCATGACTTAACCGACAATATCGTCCATATCGTTTTAGCTCGTCTACCAAATGCGCCAGAAGGCACACGCGGTATCTCATTGTTCATCGTACCAAAATTCTTGCCAAATGCTGAAGGTGAATCTGGCGAGCGTAATGGCGTGGTTTGTGGCTCTATCGAGCACAAAATGGGTATCAGCTCATCGTCAACTTGTGTTTTAAACTTCGATGACGCAGTTGGTTACTTAATTGGTGAGCCAAATAAAGGCTTGAAAGCGATGTTCACCTTTATGAACACTGCTCGTATCGGTACTGGTATTCAAGGTTTGGCGCACACTGAATTGTCTTTCCAAAACGCCCTACCATACGCTAAAGACCGTCGCTCTATGCGTACGCTATCAGGCACGAAAGACCCTGAAAAAGTGGCTGATGCGATTATTCATCATGCCGACGTACGCCGTATGCTATTGACCCAAAAAGCCTTTGCTGAAGGCGGTCGCTCAATGATTTATCACTCAGCGCGCTATGCCGACAAAATGTCTCAAGGCGTTGCCAATGGTGATGACGCTGAGTTTGAAAAATGGGATGACAAATTGGGTTTTTATACGCCTATCCTAAAAGGCTTTTTAACGGAGCTTGGTATTGAAGCGGCCAAACACGGTCAGCAAATCTACGGTGGTCACGGCTATATCAAAGAATGGGGCATGGAGCTTATCGCTCGTGATGCCCGTATTGCGACGATGTACGAAGGTACCACTGGCGTACAGGCGCTTGACTTACTCGGTCGTAAAGTTATCTTGCAGTCTAAAGGTAAAATTATCCGTGATTACACCTCAAGCATTATGAAATGGTGCGGCGAGTATGCGCTTGATAAAGACATGCGTAAATTCGTTTGGGCACTGACCAAACTATGTGCTGAGTGGAACACCTTGACCGTACGCTTGATGCTGATGGCGCGTAAAGACCGTGAAATCATCTCTGCGGCATCAGATGACTTTTTGATGTACTCAGGCTATGTGATGATGGGTTATCACTGGGCGCGCATGGCGGCGGTCGCTTATGACAAGCTTGAAAAAGGCGGCACTGAGTCACCAGAATTCTACAAAGCTAAGATTCAAACTGCAGAGTTTTACTTTGATAAAATCTTACCGCGTACCTCAGGCCATGCTGAAAGTATGGTTGCTCCAAGCGAGAGCATGACGGCAATGGCAATCGATAACTTTGCTTTCCTAGACTAAGATTGCTTCACAATTGAGCAAATAATTAACAAGAAAAGCGCCTATTCATTAGGCGCTTTTTTATGTTTAATATAAAGTCAGAGAAGATACTAGAACCATAGTTATCAAGTAATAGACATGCAAATAATAGACAGCTGATAAAATATAATTTAATAAGGAAGTAATGATGTTGTCGATTAATAACAGAACCGCTTTATCAAGTACACGAGCGCTAAAAACGCTATTATTGAGTGCCGTATTAATCAGCGTTGGCGCCAATAGCGCGCTGGCTAAAACCAGTGACACTCCCATTCATTTTGCCAAAGGTGCTATTAGTAGCGTGGTCACGGGTAAATTAAATCCTAACGAACAGGAGCGCTGGTATCGTTTTAATGCCGCCGCTGCGCAATACGCCATCATTAATATTGCGCCACTTACTGGCACGTCTGAGACCGCCAATGTCGGCGTCCTACATATGCCAAATGGTAAATATGATGGCACCAAAGGCGGGATTATTTACCAAGGCTGCCTACCCGCAACTGGCGAATATCGCTTACGTATCGCCCGCAATTTGATGGCGACTCACGGTGAAACCGCTGGTTATAAGGCTGAGGTCATGGTACTGCCTAAGTTTGCCAGTAAGTCGCTATGTGCAGATAAGTAGCTGGCCTGTCATTTTTATAAATCACTCTTATAAACAATTGAGCCTAGCGTTTAGCTCAGCATTTTTTTATGATAAATCGCGCTGATTTCCTCTACTTCGACACAGATTTGAATGTCGGCGCGTCCTGATTGCTGTGCATTCAAGCTTTCCTCTATAGCAGCCGTTAATAATTCAGCGAGTTGATGGCGTATGACTTCGTCACGGCCGCTCATAATTTTTAGATACGCAAAAACAAAGCCATTGCGCTGCTCGTCATCTTCCACGCCAACCAAAAACGTCTCAATCGGTACGATACGGGCTTTTATATCAGCAGGTTTACCAAAGTGTCCACTGTCCCATAGTGCTTGATTTAATGCTTTTAGAAATGATTCTTCATGAGTAATCGTGACGTTTGGCGTCACTTGAATGGTTAAATGCGGCATGGGTAACATCCTTATTTAAAAATAGCAATTCTACTAATAAGCAGCGCAAACACTATTGAGAGCAAATGACAAAGGCGCAGAATAAACGGCGTGTAAAATTCTTCTTGAATACTAATCATCGATGATATCTACAAAGCGCGCGTTAAGCGTGGTCGCTAATTGCTCAGGTGGCAACTCAATCTCTAGACCTCGGCGACCGCCACTCACATAGATAGTCGCTTGCTGTTGCGCGGCGGCATGGATAAGCGTCGGTAGGCGCTTTTTTTGCCCCAATGGGCTAACGCCACCGAGCACATAACCCGTCGACCGTTCGACCAATTTAGGCTCAGCCATTTGTACTTTTTTACAAGCCAGCATTTTATTGCTCGATAAAGCCTTCGCCATTTTTTTAAAATTTAGCGTTTGATCGACCGGCAAAATCGCTACGGCCAGCGCACCTGCGTCGGTTGTCACCACCAAGGTTTTAAACACCCGCTCGGCAGTAATGCCCAGTTTTTCTACTGCTTCTAGTCCGAAAGAGGCGGCGGCGCTGTCGTGAGTATATTCATGCAACTTATAATCAAGGCTTTGCTGTTTGGCAAGTTTGATAGCAGGGGTCATAATATTTTGGCTTAGAATAATGAAGTTAAAAGATAAAATTCTACATAGATTTGAATGTAAATATTTTGATTTAATGCCATACAGTATTGCGCGAAATCGCAGATTTTTCTACCTCTGACTTTAAATAATTTCGCCTTTTAACGGTTGGCTCGTTAAGTATTCTCTGGCATTTAAACCAGTATTCTATGCCGTTATGAGATTAATATTGGCAGTATATACAGACACCATATATCGCTTTGATGGCTTTTATGGCATCATAAGCTCACCATATTTGACTAATTTTGATACTGATTATGATACCGAAGTTCTTAAAAAAACGGATTTTTAAAGCGCCCGTCGCAACTGATCATACAACCTCGACCCCAGAATTCGAGACTGAGATGTTGCCGGTTGCCTCAACCCTTTATGCCAATGCGCCGATTAACCAGCTCTATCGCAAGCTGTCGGGTCAGCTGCTTGATGTGGCTGTGAAGCCAAAGCTTTTGGGCGAGTTGCCAGAATTTGACGATGACGACAATATCCTTAGGTTTTATGTGCTGCAAGATTATTCGCGCTCCAACAGTATTTTGATTGACCTACAAACACAAGAGCACAATCTGCCACCCGCCTTGGTCGGTGTGCAAGATATTACTCATGATGTTAAAGAAAATGCCGCCATCATCTTTTTACATCACCCCCATGCCAAAGACAGCCAGTTATCACCTCGCCTATCGCGTCTGGTTGCCGCGGTCTTACAACATCCAGAATTACAAGTGCGTTTGGTGCCAGTGTCGATCCTATGGGGACGCGCGCCAGAAAAAGAAGACTCGCTATTTAAACTGTTGACTGCCGATAACTGGGAAGATCCTAGCATCACCAAGCAGTTATTTAATATCGGGGTGATGGGGCGTGATACCTTTGTCCAATTCCATCCACCGCAAGATTTGCGTACCCTTATCAATGATAGCCTTAAAGGCGATGGCGAAGGATTCTCTGTCTTTGATTCAGTAGCCAGCGATTTAAAAGACAGTCTCGCACAAGATACTTTATTAGAAGACCGTTTATTAAAAGACAGTTTATTAGACGACACTTTATTAAAAGAAGGTGCTTTAGAAGATAGCGGATTAACAGCTAATATTCTAAATAACAGTGCTGCAAAGAATAGCAAAAATATCATAAATGAAGTCGACGAAGCGCCAAGCTATGCCATGGTTGCCGCAGCGGATGGCAACCGTGAACTGGTGCGCTCATTACAACAGCAGCTTAATATCTATTTAGACAAACAGCGTGCCAGTATGCTTGGTCCTGATTTGTCAGACAGACGCAACTTGGTCGACAAGTTGGTATATTCACCAGCTATTAAAAACGCCATAGAAGCCGAAGCAGAAGCTTCTGGTATCAGCGTCCGTGAAGCCCGTGCCTTGGCAAAAGGCTATGCCAATGAGATGGTTAATGACTATTCGCACTCTATCGTGCGCGGTTTTTATAAGTTCCTTACTTGGCTATGGACGCAACTTTATGATGGCGTCGAAGTACATCATTTTGAGCGTGTACGCGAGCTGGCAGCAGATTACGAGCTGGTTTACGTACCTTGTCACCGTAGCCATGTCGATTACCTGCTGCTGTCTTATGTCATCTATAAGCGCGGCCTGAGTATTCCTTATGTTGCTGCTGGTGACAATTTAGATGTGCCAGTATTGGGGCCGTTATTGCGCGGTGCCGTTGCCTTTTATATTCGTCGTAGCTTCCGTGGTAACGCGCTTTATACCGCGGTACTCCGTGAGTATATGCACACGCTGATTACCCGTAACACGCCGATTGAGTACTTTATCGAGGGCGGACGCTCGCGTTCAGGACGTCTATTACCGCCAAAAATGGGTATGCTGGCGATGACGGTACATAGCCAGTTACGCCGAACCAATAAACCTGTGGTGTTTATACCGACCTATATCGGTTACGAGCGCATTATGGAAGGCGGCACTTATGTGGGCGAGCTAAAAGGCAAGCCAAAAGAGTCAGAATCGCTAATAGGTCTCCTCAAAGTTGGCCGTAAGATTGAGCGTATCTTTGGTAATGTACATTTAAGCTTTGGCACGCCGCTGCATCTTAGCGACTTTATGCAAAAATTCGATGTGCCGGCCAACAGCTTACCTGCCGATCGCACCGACACGCCACTCGATGATAAAACCAGCGCCATGGTGGATAATATCGGCGTCAAAGTCATGCAGCATATCAATAAGGCCGCGGTCATTACTCCAGTGTCGTTATTGTCATTGGTCTTATTATCGGCACCAAAGGCGGCGCTTGATGAAGATATTTGCCGTGAGCAAATCGCCCTTTATCAAGGTCTGGCTCAGCACTTGCCTTACTCTGATGATACGATTATCACCGATATGACGCCGCAGCAAATCATCGATTATGGTATTAAGCTAAAACTTATCGAGCGCATACCGCATATCTTGGGTGATATTATTCAAGTTGCTGGCAAACAGGCGGCGCTACTAAGCTATTTCCGCAATAATATCCTGCATGTCTTTATTTTATTGTCTTTCTTATCCGCTCTAGTAGCACGTAACGGCCGCATTGAGCGCAGCCGTCTCAATAGTATCGCCGAGCAGTTATATCCATTTTTACAAAGCGAGCTGTTCCTCTATTATTCAGCGCATGGTCTTCAAGAGACGCTGAATAAAAAAGTCGATAGCCTGCTTGCAAGTGGCCTGATTGTAGAATTAAGCGATGGTATGTTGAGCGTCCCTGAGACCAATAGCAAATGCTATCAGCAGCTACAAGTACTGGCGACGCCAGTTGAACAAAGCCTTGAGCGTTACTTTATGACCCTTGCGCTACTCGCTCAGCAAGGCTCAGGCAATCTGACCGAAAACGAAGTTGTTGACCTCTGTCATTTGCTTGGTCAGCGTTTATCAGTACTGTATGCTGACGACATTCCTGACTTCTTTGACCGTGCGCTATTCACCAGCTTTATCGGTGCCTTGATTCGTCTTGATTATCTGCAAAAAGATGAAGAAACTGGCATCTTAATTTTCGATCAGCGTATCGATAATATTGCCCATCATGCAAAATATGTCCTGAGTCCTGATATGATGCAAATCTTGCAGCAAGTGGCGAGCCTCAATGAAGAAGAAATTGCCCACGCCATTACTGAAATTAGCAATAAAAAGCAGCGTAAGTTTGGCCGTAAGCGTTCATAAAGCAACGTAAAAGCTGAACATAAAAAAGACCTCTAATAGATTAGAGGTCTTTTTTTATATCTAAATTATTGTCTAAAAATACTTATGACAAACAAAGTTTTTAGCAAAGATTCTAGGTAGAAATCTTTTTATACTTCATGCGCTTCGGACTGGCGTCATCACCCATGGTCTTTTTACGATAAGTTTCAAACTCAGAATAGTTACCATCGAACCAAATTGGGCCTTCTTCTTCGAATGCCAAAATATGGGTCGCGATACGGTCAAGGAACCAGCGATCATGCGACACTACCATTACCGTACCTGGGAATACTTGAATGGCATCCTCTAGCGCACGTAAGGTTTCGATATCCAAATCGTTTGATGGTTCATCAAGGAGCAAGACGTTAGCGCCCTGTTTTAGTGTCTTAGCAAGTTGTAAACGGTTACGCTCACCACCTGATAATTGACCGACGTGCTTTTGTTGGTCTGAACCTTTAAAATTAAAGCGGCCGATATAAGCGCGGCTTGGGGTTTCATAGTCGCCTACTTTGATGATATCGAGGCCGTCAGAGACTTCTTCCCAAACAGTCTTTTTGTCATCTAAGTTATCACGTACCTGTCCGACGTAAGCGACTTTGACACTTTCACCCAAATCGACTGAGCCGGTATCTGGCGTATCACGCTCGGTAATCATGTTAAATAGCGTGGTTTTACCCGCACCGTTTGGACCGATAATGCCAACGATAGCGCCCGCTGGGACGTTAAAGCTTAAGTTTTCATAAAGCAGACGATCACCAAACGATTTAGAGATATCGTTGACTTCGATGACTTTATTACCCAAACGAGGACCCGGTGGAATATAAATCTCAGAGGTCTCATTACGCTGTTGGAACTCTTTTGAGTTCAATTCCTCAAAACGCTGCACGCGTGATTTAGACTTGGCTTGCTGACCTTTTTGGTTTTTACGAATCCACTCAAGCTCTTTTTTCAGCGCTTTCGCAAACGATTCTTCTTGTTTATTTTGCTGTTCTAAACGGGTGTTCTTTTGCTCGAGCCATTCAGTGTAGTTGCCTTCGTACGGATAGCCATGGCCACGGTCAAGCTCCAAAATCCACTGAGCGACGTTATCCAAGAAATAACGGTCATGGGTAATGGCGACGATGGTACCGCTATAGTTCTGCAAGAATTGCTCAAGCCAAGCAACCGATTCAGCGTCCAAATGGTTGGTCGGTTCGTCAAGTAACAGCATATCAGGACGTGACAACAGCAGACGACATAGTGCCACACGGCGTTTTTCACCACCTGATAGTTTGCTAACGTCCGCATCCCATGGCGGTAAACGTAGCGCATCAGCAGCTTTTTCTAGCTGGGTATTTAAATTATGCGCATCCCATGCTTGAATGATGTCTTCCATTTTGCCTTGTTCTTCGGCAAGCTTATCAAAGTCGGCATCAGGTTCAGCATATTCTGCATAAATGGCATCGAGGCGTGACAGCGCATCTAAAGCTTCACGCATACCATCTTCGACGTTGCCGCGGACATCTTTACTGTCATCAAGCTGTGGTTCCTGCGGTAGATAACCAACCTTCGTACCTGCTTGCGCGCGCGCTTCGCCGCTAAAGTCTTTATCCACGCCCGCCATGATACGTAGCAAAGTTGATTTACCTGAACCGTTAATACCTAGCACACCAATCTTGGCGCCAGGGAAAAATGATAGGTTGATATTCTTTAAAATTTCACGCTTAGGCGGAACAAGTTTTGACACGTTGTTCATCGTGTAGATATATTGAGCCATTAACACTCCGATAGACTGCATAGACGAGACGTGCAAACCAGAATTAGCAATCATGCCAAACGGGCTGCGCCTCAAAAATCAGGGTTATAAATTGTTTACCATTATCGCATTGTGGCGCAACCCCTGCAAGCTAACGGACTGTTTTACCTGTCTTTATATGCCTTTTAACTTTTTTTGCAGGCTTTTTACGCTTAGCTGTCTGTTTTAGTAGCTTTCTCTGCCAAAACCTTTATACAAAATCCTCCCTTACAAACTCTTGTCGCAATGTTTGAATTAAAGTAAGGCTATTAACATTCGCCCTATCTAGCCTTACGGTAAATGACTAGAAAATTCATTTAAAAAAGCTCACAATACCTAGGATAAGATATTAAAAAGTGAATAGATAATGATCACTTAATTAATAATTAGCTAATTAAAAGCTAGAAATAATTATAAATATCAATAATTGGAGAATCTTTATGAGTAATAACGACAAACAGAATCTAGATATCGTTCACAATGAGCAAGCCAAGCGTTTTGAAACGTCAATCAATGGTCATACTGGTTATATCAGCTATCAAGAGCGCGGCGATCAACTGGTATACGACCATACCATCGTGCCACAAGAATTGGGTGGTCGCGGTGTTGGGTCTGCACTGGTTAAGCATGCCTTAAACTACGCGCAGGATAATAACAAAAAAGTGGTGCCACAGTGCTCGTTTGTCGCCTCATATATCGATAAACACCCTGAATATAAAAGATTGCTTTAAGCTTAACAAAACAAGCCAATGATAGATAAAGCTTTATAGTAGTAACTATATAGTAGTAATTATGCTATAAAAGCCTTATCTTGGTTTAAGCGCTAAAACGTACGACTACCCTCCTATTTATCTGACGATAATTATTATATTTTTGCTTGCAATGATGTAATAAAGACCATCAGAGTTAGGTGGGTTTTTTGTCCTATGTGCTTTTTGTCATGACATTGGGTAAGAGAAGATATATAAAATGAAATAAAAACCCGCAAACCGATAACCCTCCCTAATAATAATAAAGGATATCACCATGAGTAGTTTATCTAACCAACAAATCGACTTACAATTGGAAGACTTGGCTGGCTGGCGGCGCGACGGCAATAGTATCGTCAAAAGCTATCATTTCAGCGATTTTATTGAAGCGATGAGCTTTATGAATCAAGCCGCTTTTTATGCCGAGGCGCTCGAACATCATCCTGAATGGAGCAATACTTATAACGTTGTTGATGTCCGCCTGACCACGCACGATACGGGTGGTATCACAAGCCTAGATATTCGCCTTGCAAAACGTATGGAACATATTATCCAGCCTAAAACTTTCTAGAACCACATAAGACGTTTGGCACTAAAAGTAATCAAAATAGTCAAATTTTAGCCATAAAAAAAGTCCTCAATCGAGGACTTTTTCTTATTACCAACCCCAGTTCGGGATAAGGGCTCAAAAAAAGATAAAAAAAGAAGTCCAAAGTTGCTAAAGTAAGTTTACCAAGACC
>NZ_JACSQR010000031.1:0-31029 GCF_014836505.1 Psychrobacter communis | reverse complement strand
ATATTATAGATATAATCTATCTATTATAGTAATAAATAGGTAGGTTTGTATATGTTTTATTTAACTGTTTGCAACCCCACTCTCAACTTGAAATAAGCAATTCAAACTGAAGAGGCGGATTACCAAGTTTTTTGTTGAGTACAAAGCACAGATTGTGTGAAAGAATCTTACGAATCAATCGATGAGACAAATGCCATAAATCTCTTGCTCGTACCCTTTGTATATTAAATCGTTCTGATAACTGACCAATGACTGTTTCAACGATACGGCGGGCTTTCATTAGCCGCCTTACCACAGGTTTGGGTCTATCCTCTTTCATGTTGGCTCTGAGTGGCGTTTGTAAATCTACTCCTTGAGCGTCGTAGTACGATGTCAGACTCGGGCTGATATACCCTTTATCAGCGCCAAGTAGCCCATGAATATGAGTGGTGATTTCTGGGGCAACCGCTCTTTCATCAACATTGGCAGGAGAAAAGGTAAAGCCTTTAATCATGCCCGATAAGTTAACAAGCAAATGGCCTTCAAAGCCATAGTATCTCTCTTGCTTAGCCGCACAGTAGCTAAAAGCCGCTAAGTCTTGATAATTCTTATGCCGATAAGCGCGTCCATAATGACAGACGGGTATCGGAAAACCATCCATAAAATGGATGTTGTTACGGCCCTCAAGTTCACTGACTTTATCTTGTATCTGCTGTTTGACTTGCCACAGATTGGCGCAGTGCTTTGCGAAGTTAGGGTATGAGCCGATGGCTGGAAACCAGTCTTGCCAATGCTGGGTAAAGTATTGCCAAATTTGTTTGTCTTGATCTAGGTGTAAAAATTCACCGACCATCTCCATGCAAATAACCTCAGGATCACTTAGCTTTGGCGCGTAACCTGCACTTCGCAAGGGTTTGGTGACGACTATTTTGTAATATTGCTCTACCATTAAATAGATATTGATGATAAATTCGTCTATGGGCATCTCACAACTCCATTGTATTCTTGGTCGAAAACAATAGATTAGTGAGGTGCTCTTCTTTTTTCAATCACTTTCGAAGTTGAGAGTGGGGTATATTACTATCTATCAGTAAGAATATTCGCTTGCATCTAGCTGGCTTTCAAGATTTTGTATTGAACTGTCCACATCATTAAGTTGAGACTTCAATTGGCTAGCCTCACTATCTAAGTCAGACGCTAAATCGTCAAGTTCTGATTGTGATTGAATAAAGCTGAATTGATAATACATTCCACTAATATTGTCAGCTGTCTGATGAGCATTGTACATTTCACTTTGAAGATTTTCGATTTCAGCTTTGCTATTTTCTATAATCAACTTATATTCTTCGATAGCAGCGTAAGCATCATCTAATGCAATCTCGTTTGATTCTTCGGCTGATTTCAGACTGCTTGAATAAGACCAAACAAAAAATAAAACTAAAACCCCAATTATACCAATGCTAACTTTTTTATAGTTCACTTCGTTCTCTCAAATACAAACAAAAGTAAATTATAACAACATATTATCGGGTGTAGCTATATAACTTATAAAAAACCGCCCAAACCATTCAAGGAAGGAAAACTGATTAATTTAACATAATGAAGACGGCAGGATTTGAACCTGTGACGTTAGAATTATGAGTCCTGTCCTCTGACCACTACACCCCCAGTGTATTGCGCTACCATCTGCGCTATGGGCCCGTAATTAATTACAAAACTCAATCTTATCTACAAAACCTTGAGCACCTTCCACGCCTCTATTTGCTCGGTCCTTAAGAAACTGCAGCCAATAATCTTTGTCGCACGACTCGGTTACCTCTTGATAATAATCATAGGCCTCTTGGTTGGTTAGATCGCACATATCAGCTTCCATGCTAAATCGTAGACATAAAAAAGCCCGATATGGAAAATCACATATCGGGTACAAAAACGTAGGCAATAAAAAAACGAAAGAACCGGAGAGTTATCTTTCGTTCAAGACATTCATATTTAAATCAATTTACAATTACTGCCATTGTAGAAAATATAACACTACAGTGCGGCATGGGTCAAGTCATATAATAATACCTAGACAAGCCTGCTCTTCCTTGCTTTATTTTTTAAATTTTATTAAGTGGATTAGTACCCTACATCATCATTTCTTCACTAATAGAGTCTCCTTCGTGCAAAGCATTAAAAAGCTTTACCTCTGCAACCTTTATTAATGCCTCTCGCTTAGCATAGGTGTAATTTTGAGTAGCATTCGAGTCAAACAAAAGATCTTCGCTGTTCTGTTTTTGCCATTCAACAATACTTTGTAAAAGCTCAGCGCAATAAGCCTCTCGAGCTTCATCAAATAATGGCGTGTCAATGGTAGGAGCATCACCAATATCATCTGCGACCGTAGTGATTGCTAACATCATAATGGCATCAAAACTTTGTGGGCTAACTTGTATGTCTTTTTCCTGTTTTATATCTAACATCATCTTACCTGCTATTTTCTAATCAAGAATTTGTATGACGCTATACTAGATTCTTAATGTTACAGACTAATGACATCATCATAATTACATGCTTTCAACCAGCTCACAGCTTATTGCTAGGTTAGATCTATACTTGGCAATATCATTATTAATACAGTGGACCAACTCTTCTAGGTCATTTAGCATCTGGCGTTGGTAGCATAAGAAATAATTACTGTAAGTTCTGTCATTCATTTTTATCCCACTAAACAACAATCGTCCTTCAACCGTGTAGATAGTCCACAAATCATATAGCTCAAAATGCAATGTCATACGTGCTACAAGCGACGATAACTCCTTTAAGGTTTGCTTACCGCCCCTAGGTGCTTCACGGCCATCTACGACGCATCTATCGAACATCTTAAGCGCAAGATACTCTACGACCATATCAAAGCACTCTGACCAGTCCCATAATTCGTTATCACCCCATACCAACAAAGACGCCAGCGCTTTAGCGTGACGACTCTCAATCAATGCAATAGCAGCTGCCTTATCCTCCCAGTTCACTTCAGGAGGCAATCCACCTTGGCCAATATCAAACTGAACGGTCTTGGCACCCATGCCCTGCTTTAACCATTCACCGCTGAGTAATTCTAAGCGTGGACTGGTGCCGAATCTTTTAGCTAGTAAGTTGGTCATTTTGAGTCCTCAATTTAATTAATCAATATACTTTTTTATACCGCGTTATTTCGCCAACTGTCGTCTGTCATCAATCTCACATAAGACGATATCAACACGGCCACCGGGGACGATCTCTTTGCCTCGGTACGTGTGTATCTCATCGACCTGGCTATCATTTTTTATAAACTGAGCTTCTTCCAAGGCGTCCAGTATCAGCTTATTGCGATTATTGTAGTGGCATAATAAACTTGGACAGCGCATAAGAGGTTTATACTAACCCAAAGAAGGAAAATAGTATGACCACCAAACGCAACCAATATACCCGAGAATTCAAATTAGAAGCCATCAGCTTAGTTGTTGACCACAAACGTAAAATACCTGACGTGGCCAATTCTTTAGGAATAGGTAAATCCACTCTACAGAAATGGCTGAGTCAGTACCGTCAAGAAATGACTGGCCAAGCACCTAAAGTCGGCAACGCCTTAACGGATGAGCAGCGCGAGCTTCAAGAATTGCGCAAACAAGTTAAGCGGCTGACTATGGAGCGTGACATCTTAAAAAAGGCTTCCGCTCTGCTAGCCTTGGACAGCCTGAACGGCTATCGCTAATCAGTCAGCTTGCAGAGCAAGACAAGCATGTTAATAAAAGTCTTCTGTGCAAACTGTTTGGCGTGATAAAAAGCAGTTACTACTATGGCATGCAGCCCAAGCCCATCAGTCTTGAAACCGTCAAGCACAAGGTATTAATTCGTCAAATATTTAACGACTCAAAGCGTTCAGCAGGCGCTCGCAGCATTGCCGCCATAATAATGAATGAACACAACATCAAGCTATCACGATATATGGTAGGTAAACTTATGGCGCAGATGAGGCTTAAAAGCTGTCAATTGAAGACGCACAAATACAAGCACGCTGACGAGGCGCATAAAACGCATGACAATATCCTAGCTCGCAACTTTAGCCCAACAGCGCCCAATCCAAGTCTGGACGGGGGATGTGACTTACATTCGTATCAAGGGTGGCTGGTGCTACCTAGCCGTTGTTTTAGATTTATATGCTCGGCGTGTGGTGGGCTTTGCTGTATCAGGTTCCCCTGATAGCGTGCTGACCGCTAAAGCCCTACAGATGGCGTATCACACTAGGCTCAAACCCAGTGGCGTGCTGTTTCATTCCGATCAGGGAACCCATTCCACCAGTAAGACATTTGCTGAATCCGTTGCCAGTTGTGAGGGCATGACGCAAAGTATGAGCCGTCGCGGAAACTGTTGGGATAATGCCCCAACCGAACGATTCTTTAGAAGCTTTAAAACAGAATGGATGCCCAAGGGCGGCTATGAAGATATTACTGAAGCTAAAAGCGCCATTATTGATTATATCTGGGGCTACTATCAAATCGTGAGACCGCACAGTTTTAATGATTATTTAACACCGCTAGAAAAAGAGAAACGCTACTTTAACCAAAACCTCTTATCAGATGTCCTAAATTAGTTGACCACTACATTCTTACTTTCTTGGTCATAGTAAACTCCTGTTAATACGCTTAGTTTACCAAGTTTATCTCTACGGTTTCTTCATCATAGCTCAGCTTATAAAGTGTTGAAATGCAATGGCTTAATAACTGATGAGTAGGATGAGGAATCCTTCTACTTTTTAGCATAAACTTTATCCATTACAAATAAAATCACAACTTCCTATTTATAAATACATTGACAGTCAGCCTTATTAACGTAATAATAATCTAGATGTTAATGGTTATCAATAACGCTTAGGTGTTTTTAATTCATATCATCGATTACTAATTCTATCGCCTTGCTTGACTCGCAATACTTATTGATTAAACCTTTGTTATTTTTATCTCTATTCTCCGCTACCTTATATTTTCAGATGCCATTTACTTGACGGTTATATGAATGAACCGCTATGTGATTTTTTGGCTTGGATGACCCTTTATGGCTGAAACGCTTACTCGTTATGACACCGATAAAACCCCATTAGCAATCGCTGATAAAGCCATGTTTATTCACCATCTTAATGAAGAGCATCAAGATGAACTTGCGATGTTTATCAATGCCTTTACCCCTGCCTCAGTCGGCGAGTACGATATAGTATCGATAAAAGAGCTGTATCCCGACGGCCTTTTGCTAGATGTTATGACAATGAATCGGTATCAAAATAACTCTAATGCGTTAAAATATAGCAGTTCTACCGATAACAGCCTCGCTGAAAACCTTTCTAGTGTTAATCATCAATACTTTATCAACTTTTTTGTGCCTATTAGTAACGCTGAGACACTACATGAGCAATATATAGCGTTATTGCAGGCATCCGCTACTAAGCTTGGTAAGCGTACGATCAAACTTCAAGAACAGTACTTTAGCGTGATTGATGGTTATTATGTCAGTCCTAATATGTATCGACTGGTGGTCACAGCACCCGAAAATATCCCACTCAATCATCCAGGCTACGCGTATTTATTTGAGTTAAATGCTGAAATTTTATCTACCATAAATGGTGAGTCAGAAAATAACGATAAACCTTTACAGCGCTACTACACCCTGCGAAAAGCATGGCGAGATCCAATCCGCTCGTCTGTTCAAGCTTGGATAGATGTTTATATCCATGGCGACACGCCAGGTGGTAATTGGGCACGCTCTCTCGTCTGCGGCATGCCAATAAAAACGGTGCGCGACTATCCAGAAAAAATAGAACACCTCAGTGAGGGACAATGCTTATTAATTTGCGATGAAACCTCTCTACCTACCGTCGCCAATCTATTAGAAAGCTGGCAAAATCCGTTACCACCCCTTGTCATTGCTATCACTGAAGATCCAAAAGATATCAGTTATTTACACACTCTCAATCTCTGTCAGCACTTAGGTCATGATGAGCGTTTTCTACAAGAGAATCTACTTCATATCATTAAGACACCAACAACCGAAATTCCTGAACAAATCATGAGCTTATTACATGCAAGATCAATAACATTGCCTCTTAGGATTGGCAAGGTATGGGGCGCGCTTGAAGCGGCAGACATCAAGTCATTAAGACAACAATTAAAGGTAACTCTTGGTTTATCTCGTCAAGATATGGTCATAAAAGTCTATTGGCGCGCTCAATAACTGCTTCAATTCCATAAATAAAATGAAAATCATTTGCATTAACCAGCTACTTTTCTTTAAAATGCCCCATTTACTTTCGACTGCTCACTATGATGCACATCAATAATTTAAGCCTAATTCGTCAAAAAAAAGTTTTGCTTCACCCGACTTCTTTTATCATCGAACCAAATAAACTGTATGCCCTCATTGGGCATAATGGTTCTGGTAAATCTAGCCTTATAAAAGCCATGGCAGGAGAAATGACGCCCACGCAAGGTGGCATTGAAATAGAACGTCAAGATTTGCGTAGCTTTTCCGCTAAAAGACTGGCCACGCATCTTGCCTATTTACCGCAAAACCTACCTGATGCGGGCGCTTTTACGGTCTATGAACTTGTGATGTTGGGTAGATACCCTCATCAAAAATGGCTGCAAAAGCCGACTGCCGACGACCGTCAACAAGTAGAAAAAGCCATCGCCCTCACTCAAGTTGACGCCTTTAGAGATCGCCAAGTATCGACGTTGTCAGGTGGTGAGCGTGCACGCGTCTGGCTGGCGATGTGCCTTGCCCAGCAAACAAAGTATCTTCTATTGGATGAGCCACTAGCGGCGCTGGATGTGGTCTATCAAATAGAAGTGTTAAAACTGATTCGTCAATTGGTCGATGAGCAAGGCTTAGGTGTTGTGATTATCCTGCACGACCTAAATCTAGCAGCAAGGTTTTGTGATGAATTTATCGCTTTAAAACAAGGCAAGTTGTGCCATATGAGTGATGTAAAACGCACAATGGAAAAGGATGTACTGCGCTCGATATTTGGTGTCGATTTTACCCTACTAACCCATCCTACCACTACTCATAAAGTCGCAGTTATATGAAAGCGCTCACCTTTTCGTTCGGGCTATGTGTGGCATTATGCTCAAGTTTATTGTTAAGCAGTTGCCAGTCGTCTGACGCTACATCACAAGCGCCACAAGCAATGTCGCCTCAAGAAAGTCAAAAAACACCTAAAGTCATGACGCCTGATTGGGGTATTGCGGCGACGCTGACTGCCATGGGATACCCACCAGTTGCTATGGGTGATAAACCTTTCTATAGAGAATGGGTCGGTAAGCCTCTTATACCTGATACGACTCTCGACGTAGGAACACGCTATCAGCCCAACCCTGAAATGTTCTCTCAGTTAGATTTGGATTTGGTCATAGACAACGATTTTTATGCGCACCTGCGTCCTATGTACGGCGATTTGCCTATCCACTCTATTGAATTGACCAGTCCTAACAAAATTGCAAAGTGGGAGGACTTTATAGAACCAACGTTAGAATTGGGCCGATCTATCAATAAACCGCAAGCCGCGCAAGATTATTTAGACACCAGTAAGAAACAAATCTTACAAGCGGGACAGACTTTTCATGCGCGTTATCCTCATGTCAAAAAATTGGCTGTGGTGCAATTTGCCGACACCAATAATTTGCGTATGTTTTCGTATAATAGCTTGTTTCAACCTGCTTTAGAGACGATGGGACTACAGCTAGTGGCATTGGCAGATGGCAATCAATGGGGGTTTACGCCCATTATTCTAGGAGACTTAGCGCAGCTTGATGACGATACTTGCCTTGTGGTCGTTGAACCTCTTAGTGACCTTCTCAAACTTGAATTAGAAGACAGCTTAGTGTGGCAGCGCTTGGGTTATTCCTTTGATCAAGAGCATGCATCTAGCAAAAAAGGCCGTTGTATCACCTTACTGCCTGCGACATGGAACAATAGTGGCGTGGCTTCTATGAATGTCTTGGCCGATCGCTTAACGAATGTCACTTTTGTAGGCAATACCGATTTATGATGAATAAAAATAATTTTTTGTCTGCTAACCGTATTTATATGATGGTCGTTTTCTTAATGCTGCTAGCAGTAGTGAGCGGTTATGCAGTCGTACATCAGCTATGGTCTCTCACTTTTTTAGAATTGTTCACCCCCTCTTTTGACCTATCACTTTCGGACATGAGTATCCAGCTACAAATCCTACCGACTATGTTGGTAGCATTGACCGCTGGTGGTCTTTTAGGATTGGTCAGTGTGTTATTACAACAGCTGGTAAAAAACACATTGGCCTCAGACACGACACTAGCAGTCGGTAGCGGTGCAAATATGGCGCTGCTCATTGTCACGTTATTTCTGCCTAGTTTGGCATTAGGGGGAAGTTTTTGGGTCGCTTTTATGGGCGCGCTTGGCAGTATGGCGATTGTTTTTCTTCTAGCTGCGCCTAGTCGCATGAATCCTCTGGTATTGGTGCTTGGCGGACTGGTAACTAATATTTTATTGGGTGCTATTACTGCTTTATTATTGATTTATTATGCTGAAGAAACCTTAAACGTTATGGTGTGGGCGGCGGGTAGTCTCACACAGAACAACTGGCAAGTATCTGCCGTATTAAGCATCGCTAGTGTGGTCGCCTTTATTAGCTTAATGCCTTTATTAAAACCATTAGAAATAATGAGCTTAGATGATAGGCAAGCCAAAAGCTTGGGCGTTCCTATCAACCTCATTCGTGGTTTGGTAGTGGGATTGGTGGCACTACTGACCGCCCTTGTCGTCAGTCGCGTGGGGCCTATTGGTTTTATTGGCTTAGGGGCTGCTACACTGGTGAATGTGTTTTCAGTAAGGCGTATTGGTTACCGTTTGCTATTAGGTTATGTATTTGGAGCATTGTTGTTATGGATCACCAGTAATGCTACGACGCTGTTACAACATTATTTAAGCCTAAATATCCCCGCTGATGCAATGACGGCCATTCTTGGTGCGCCATTGGTGATATGGTTAATTGTGAGCCAAAGTCGTCAACATACCGATGAGGTTATTCCAACCTTGATTTCAGAACGCCGTGACACTCATTTAATAGGTTGGGGAATCGCCTTAATACTGTTGATCATAGGCGTACTTATCTTTACGGCGACTTCAAATGGCTGGCAGCTTAGTACGCTAAGACATTTAATTATTGACTTTAGATTGCCTCGCACGTTAAGCGCAGCCGCCACTGGCGTAATGCTAGCCACTGCTGGCGTGCTGCTACAAACCTTGACTCGCAATCCTATGGCTAGCCCTGAAGTACTCGGTATTAGCTCAGGCTCAGCAATAGGCGTGGTATTGGCCTTTGTTTTCCTACCCAGTTTTGGCTATACAGGTATTATATTATCAGGATTGTTGGGCGCTTTTATCGTCCTTAGTTTGATCTTATGGCTTGCCCGTCGAATCAATCCAGCTTATTTATTATTGGTTGGTGTGGCCATTGCCGCATTGATGGGCGGTTTATTAAGCCTGGTAAAAATATCTGGCGATCAACGCTTACAAGCGGTGTTAAGTTGGCTATCAGGTTCTACGTACCTTGCCAGTCCAGAAACGGCATGGATTTTAGTAGGGTTGGCTTTTATACTTTTCCTATTAAGCTTTATGGTCATCAAACCATTAGAAATATTGAGCCTAGGTAGCGGGATTGCCCGTGAGCTTGGGGTATCTTTGAGATTGTATCAAAGCTTGATACTCATTCTTGTAGCATTACTGAGTACGATATCAACGTTGGCAGTGGGTCCCCTCAGTTTTGTGGGTCTGATGATTCCTCACCTTGCCAGCACATTAGGCGCGGTGAAGCTCAAACGTCAAATTCAACTGTCCGCTATCTTAGGCGCCGGCTTAATGGTCATAGCAGACTGGGTTGGACGCTATCTCATATTTCCCTATGAGATTCCTGCTGGCACCATCGCTGCCATTATTGGCGGGGCTTATTTTCTATATTTGATGCGGCGTATTAGAGCGTAACCTATATGGTTAATACTTCAATAACGACACGACAACATTATCGCTATTTTGCGGCACTCGAAGGATTAACCTTAACAGGTGACATCATTCATACAGGCCCTCGTTATGCCGATAATGCCAATACCTTAAAGGTTGACGGTTATACCACGTTAGATCTTGGAGCTCGCTATAAAACCGTACTGGCCGGACAAAATGTTACCTTAAAAGGCATGGTAACCAATGTCACGGGCGAAGATTATTGGCAGTCAGTCGGTGGCTATACAGATGCTGGTTATTTAAATGCCGGTGAACCCACGGCATTAAAAGTATCAGCGACGTTTGACTTTTAAATTTAAACGCTAAGCTTGGCCAATGAGACTACTATACTGATTAAATTATCGTTATAGAATCATTACCAGAGTTAAATAAAAGGGGTTAGGCGCCACCTACTCCCTTTTGTGCTATCTAAAAATACGCAAAATTCATTTTACTATTGAGTCCTTATGTCCTCTCGCGCTACAGCCTCTCTATATCATATGATCTGGTCGCATTATCGCCTGCCTTTTCTCAAAGTTATCTTATTAAATTTAGTCAATGCGGCGGTCAGTGTGGGTATTATTGCTTATATTAACCACACGTTTATCAGTCGGCCTGTTTTTAATACCTTGTCATGGCAGAGCTTAGGCTATTTTTCAGCGTTAGTGGTTCTGCTATTGGTCACGACTTTTTTATCACAATATGCCCTAACCCGCTTGGGTCATAGATTTGTGTATGAGCTCAGAACCAAGCTGGTCAAACAAATCATCGATACCAACGTTCCGCAGATTGACAAGTTAGGAAACGCCCAACTACTCGCCAGCTTGTCTACCGATATCCAATCGATTACCGTCGCCTTTGTCCGTATGCCAGAGTTGGTTCAAGGGGTAATTTTATCTAGCGGAGTCGCTTTATATTTGGGTTGGTTGTCATTGCCACTATTGCTGATCATCATGGTTTGGATTGTAATGACGATTTGGATAAGCACCATTTTGGTGAAGCACGTTTATAAGCATTTAACAGAATTAAGGGAGATTAATGATCTTTTGTATCAAGATTATCAATCTATTATCGAAGGGCGAAAAGAGCTTGCACTTAATCAGCACCGCGCGCAAAAACTGTATACCAATGATTTTTTGAGTCACGCCCAGTCCTATAAAGAGCGCGTTATTAAAGCAGATACCTTTCACTTATCAGCAGTGAATTGGTCGAACATTATGATGTTTGCAGCGATTGGCGTCGTCTTTGCGGTCTCAAACTATCTTAATATACCCATGAGCGTTGCCACCACTTTTTCTTTGACCATTCTATTTATGCAATCGCCGCTACTACAAGCCGTTGGCGCTTATCCCACTTTACAAACGGCGCAAGTCGCGTTAGATAAAATACAGACGTTGGCACTTGCTGATTATCAGCCAGCGTTTTCAACCAATATCGCAGCAAATGACTGGCAGACCATCTCACTGAACAATGTGAGCTATCGCTATCAAGGTATAAACCACCATACACAAGAAGCTGTGACTAAAAATGAGTCGCTTACTGATGACATTTTAAAAAACGTCAATCTCACCTTGAGGCGCGGCGAACTGGTATTTTTGATAGGGTCTAATGGCAGCGGTAAGTCAACCCTTGCAAAAGTCATTACTGGTATTTTTACACCTACGACAGGCGCTGTAAAAGTAGACCAGCAGACGATTGACTCGGAAAATAATACCAATTATCGGCAGCTATTTTCTGCTATTTTTAGCGATCAACATCTTTTTAAACAACTCATTGGCAGCCAAGACAATGACCCTGATATGTCTTTAGTGACCGAGTGGCTGCATAAATTAAATTTGCAAGATAAAGTGACAGTAACTGACCATCGTCTGTCTACCGACAAGCTGTCACAAGGACAACGCAAACGCTTGGCCATGCTGCTCGCTGTCGCCGAACAAAAAGACTTTCTGCTGCTCGATGAATGGGCCGCTGACCAAGACCCTGCTTTTCGCCGAGTATTTTATCAAACGCTGATTCCTGAATTAAGCGCTATGGGCAAAACGCTGTTTATTATCAGTCATGATGACAGTTATTTTGAGCATGCTGACCGCTTGCTGATGATGAAAGAAGGAAGGCTTACTGAGTTAAATGCAGAAGAACGCCAACGTGCTAGTGCGGATGCCATCGCTATGTTAGAGTAATTGCTTAGCTAGAACAATTGCTAATAAGTCGTACTATTAAAATGTTTAATATCAAAGCATACTGTAAGCGGGGAAATTTTATAGCAGCATTTTATTTTGAATTTAGCGCTTTTATATAAACTGACTAGGCCAATTTTTCATAAACAACCATGCTCAAATATACAACTCCTGCTGCTACGATTAAGCTGGCAAACCAGACGACGATAAAGTAACCAGTAGGAGGTGCAAAAAAAGGGAAAATGAAACCTATCAATAGCAGTAGCAACCCCAGCCATCGTAACCATTGCTGTTTAGTGATATATCGTTTCTGCTCATAATGATGAAACTTATCCCTATGTCTTTTACTGGTCATCATTAATGCCATCATACCTAGCAGATTAAATGCCAATAGCAATCCAGATAACAGCGCGTTAGACATACTATACATTTTCCATCTGAAGCTTTGAACGACTAGGCGACTTTATTTTTTGCTGGTGAGATGCTTTCTTAAAACTGACCACATAAGTGATATAAGCAAACAGCAAGGCTAGAATAAAAAACATAACGTCAAAGCTGATGAATAGCACATCGACGCTCAAGATACTGTGAAGCAATCCGCGCTCGGTAGTTAGGCCGTTGAGTAGCGGTGTGAATAAAAGCAACAGAGTGACCAATGTTAATAATAGACGCCACGCCTGGCGACTAGACAGTAATAACGTCAGCAAGAAACCAAACGCCCAGATGATAAAAAATCCATCTACCTCCCACTTGCCTCGCCCTGTTAACTCTAACGGCAATAAACGATTGAGCCATAAAAAACCTATCATCGCTAAAGGTAATCCCGCCAGTGTGGCAATATTGAGCTTTTCTACTAACCAAAATCCCCAATCAGGCTTATCTATAGTTAATAATTGGCGGCGACGTTTAACCGTCCAAAGCACTAAGCCTGATGCAATCATACCGCAGCCCGCTGTACCACATAAAAAGTACAACCAACGCAGCCAATTATCAGCAAAGCGTCCTGCATGCAAACCTATCATGACCGCTTGTGTTTGCACAGCGAGCGGCGGCGGTCGACTGTCTTTGAGTACTTCCCCTGTTTGCCCATCATAAATACGAAACACCCCTAATGTCGATAATTGATGCTCGGCTTTACCGTCGATAATAATCATACTTTGGTCAGTATTGGGATGATTAATACTGACACTGGTCACGGTATAATTGGGGTTACGTTTTCGCCAATCAGATTGTGTCGTGGCAAGCAATGGAGCAATACTGGCCATAGGGGCAGCCTGTAACTGGGTTGCATCCGCTGCCCGATAAGAGTAAATTTCCTTAAAAAACTGCTCATTATCTACCCCAGACACCATGCCTGCCCACGGCATATACAAGGTTATCAAGGTAATGATGCCGGTAAAGGTAATCATCAAATGGAACGGTATTGGCAGCACAGAAAAAGCATTGTGCGCATCAAGCCACGAGCGTTGCCCCTTACCCCAACGAAAGGTAAAAAAATCCGTGAATATTTTTTTGTGGACAATAACGCCTGTGATAATAGCAATCAACATCATCATAGAAGCTATACCGACGATAATTCTGGCCCATATCACACTCATATAATGCAAATCAAAATGCATACGATAAAAGAAGTGACCCCCTACGGTATCTCTTGGTGTATATGCCATTTGGGTTTGCGTATCAAACTGGTATTTTAGCCTTTTGTCATCTGTAGTCACATTAATATGCAGACGTTGAGCAATATTATCGCTATCAATATCTTTAGCAATAAACCAGTTTTTGGCATGGGCATGGGCTTGGGTTTGCTGTAAGTGAGCGATTGCTATAGCAAAACTATCTGACTTGTCTTCTAGATACGTCAGATTTTGGTTGTGCGTAAATATTGAAGACGTGAATGGCGTTTGCTGAGAGCGTGCCGGAATTTCAGGTTGCATCCATGCCGTCAGCTCATTATTAAAATAACTGACTGTGCCCATCAGAAAAATGGTGAATAGCAACCAACCTAACAACAGGCCAAACCAAGTATGGACGTCAGACAAAATGACTCGATAGCCCTTCACTTTAGTTTTATTTTTTATCTGAATATTACTGATTGTGGCAGTTTGGATCTTAGTAGTGTCTGATGGCATAATAACAGCCTGATGGTAAGAAAACTCTAAATAGCGACATAATCAATCATCCCTAATAGCCCTGCAATACCGACGACCAGCGTCCATGCCAGCCATAAACGTCGCAAAGAAAATACTAAGACAAGAATGAGCGCGCATACAACAACGCTAGCAATTTGACCCCAATAGATGGCAGAAATCTCATCTATAGGTAAGGCCAAAAACGTCAAACTCGTAAGCACCGCGATGCCATAGCTACCAATAATCGCTAAAAAAATACGACTGAGGACTTTAAACTCAGGTAGATAAAAACCATGACTGCTACGGCGCTTACTCATGTGACTGCCTGCGTGTGAAAGTGAAAGGTCATGATCGGCATAAAAGTGAAAAGCGATCGATTAAAAGCGATAGGTTAATCTGCCGACTACATTCAAAGGCTCACCGTAAGTCAATTCACTAAAAGTGCTGCCCGCAAGATACTTTTGATTGAACAAATTATTCACATTAACCTGCGCTTCAAGATTGTCGTTAAAAGTATATCTTGCCATGATATTGGCAAGCGTCACGTCATCTTGACCGTACTTTTCAGATTGTTTCGTCACAGGGTTTTTGACAATACCATAGTATCCATTTGACCAGTCAACACCGCCGCCAATGGTTAAATTAGGAATGATATGAGCAAGATTATAAGTGGCAAACAGATTCAGTGTGGTATCAGCAAAGCCTGTATTGATGGTTTTGCCCTTGTTGTCTTCAGCATTGAAATGCGTATAACCAACACTCGCTTGCAGTTGGTCGCTGATTTGACCAGACACTTGTACTTCTACGCCCTGACTGGTGGCACCTTTTGCTCCGTAGTAGGCTTTCTCCAGATCGGTGCCGGGTATTATTTGACCGCCATCGAGTTGAGCAAGATTGTCCTGCTCGATTCTGAAAATACTCACTTGGCTTTGTAATGTGCCGTTATCTGACTCACTTTTTAGGCCGATTTCA
Organism: Psychrobacter communis; assembly: GCF_014836505.1. Lineage (NCBI taxonomy): Bacteria > Pseudomonadati > Pseudomonadota > Gammaproteobacteria > Moraxellales > Moraxellaceae > Psychrobacter > Psychrobacter communis. Next base: position 15,731 of record NZ_JACSQR010000031.1, on the reverse strand, counting down.
TAGTTTTTACCTTCGATAGGATCGAGGAATTTACCGTTTATATCACGCTGAGTTTGAGGTTTGAAGATATCACTGTAGCTGGTATAAAGACTGTGATTGTCATTAACCGCATAGGTAATCCCTGCGTACGGAGTCCAGATATGTTTGGCTTCCGTGTTGACGTTACGGCCATACTGCACACCTGAGCGTTCAAAATCAGACACACGCGTGCCTAAAATAACGGCTAAAGGATCCGATAGTTTGAGCTGAGTTGCTGCAAAAATAGCTTTTTCTTTGGTTGTGACATCAGAGCTGCGATTGCGCGCTCCCCATTCTGGTTCAGGATAACTGCCATCCCAGTCAGAAAAATCTGGGAGCGGCAATATACCATCAGGCGGTGACTTATAAGTAAAAGTATCAAGATCACTTTTGCTATAGGAGCCGCCTACGATGAGCTTATGCGTCTTTCCCAGCGCATCAAAATTACCGGTTAACTTGCTTTTGATATTGAACTGTTTGCGTTCGGTATCGGCATGAAATGGGTTTAGGTTAAAAATCAGTCCGGTATCAGGATTCACGACTTGGTCGCCATTGGCATACATATAAAGCAGCTTTGGACTACTGTCACTCTCGTTATAGCTGGCATTGGTGGTCAAGTTCCAATCGGCATTAAAATCATGGTCAATATCTGCAAAGTAATAGGTATTATCAGAATCCCAGTTTGTCCAATCTGCGCTGCCATTTTTACTGGTATCCCAATCCGCTTTTGAGCCATCACTTAGGTAGTTTGGCAAGCCGCCCCACATGGTTGATTTTGATTTATTGTGTTGACGGCTAGCACCCACACTGACTGTAGTGCTGTCGCCCAGGTCCGCATCTACTGTGGCATACACTAGACTTTGACCCAGTTCTTGACGGTCAACAAAGGTGTCACCATCTTGATAACTTGCCACCACTCGGCCTCGTACCGCACCGCTTTCGCTTAATGGCTGGCTACGGTCAACACTGAGACCATATTGCCCATAACGATCAACATTGGCGGATAGCTCTGTAGCAGGAACGCTACTATCAGCCCGCTTGCGTATCAAGTTGACATTGGCAGAAGGGTCGCCTGAGCCACTCATCAAACCAGTCGCGCCGCGTACGATTTCAACATGGTCAAACATCGCAGTATTGGCAGAGTATTCGCCCATGGCAGCTTGCTGGACAAAATCGGTATTTAAGCCGTCAATTTGGAAGCTATTGATAGCAAAGCCTCTTGATGAAAGACCATTACGCGCGCCATCAACGCTACTTACTTGGATAGCAGGCGTGCGTTTAAGCACATCTATTAGGGTGGTTGAGTTTTGATCTTTGATTTGCTGATTAGTAACCACACTGACCGCTTGCGGGGTTTCTTTGGCCGACAAGCCCATACCCGTGGCGCTACTGGTGACAGGCATTGTATAGCTGTCAGTATTTTCCGTGACCTGTTTATTGGTCTCTGCCATGACCACGATAGTTGGTAGCGTGGTACTTGGTTCTGACCTATTGTCGTCACGATTGATTTCGATATCTTCTTCACCGATTTGTTTTTGCTGCGGTATTTCAGCATGAATCATAGATGAGCTTACTGCCAACGAAGCAATGGCTGAAAGGTGCATGGTTTGCTTAACGAACCAACTTAAAGGGTTAGGTTTATGCTGTTTTCTATTTTGTGTAATCATAAACATCAATGGTATCTCAATGAAAGTGAGGAGGATTTGAGGGAAGGCAGTTATTCAAAGCAACAATGCTCACGATTACTTGTCAGCTTAATAAAACGCTATAAAAAATGAGCTATTTATTAAAGTATTGGTGAGTAAATATATGGTTTGTTACATTAGAGTTTGTACATGATAAAGATAATAATAATGATTATCAATACAGTATTGAAATATTTTTGATAGAAAGCACTATAAATAAAAATAGCACAGCAAAAAAGGCTACCTTCTAAAGGTCGCCTCAATTAAGCCCAGTATCTATCAGACGTTAACTATTACGGACTAAATTTAACAGTATTGATTACTTAAATAGCTTCTGTAAGAACTCGACACAGGAGAGCAGAAGGAGATCCAATAACGCAATAGCCAAAATCACAACGATTGCTGCTGGGAATATAATAGCCACCACAAGCAATGGAATGGCAAACGGCCACCATATAGAAAAATCTTGTTCACATGCTGGTGGATTTAGTCCAGTGATTTCGTTGGTATTACGAGGACGACGTTGCCACCACATGACATAACCGCTCACACAAATTGCAATCACAGATAAGCAAAACAGCACATTGGCTAAGACGCTCCATAATCCTAGCGTTCCCATATGAATAGCCGCACCCGCTGCCATAAATTTGCCGAAATCATTGTAATCCTCAAAGCGGATATCAGCCAATATCTTCCCCGAATAGCGGTCGATATGTACCGTACGGTCAGCCGTTGGACTTTTCATATCATAGCTCATAGAATCTTGCTAATCGTCCACACTTCTGTCGCGCCTTGTGGTAGATTCAGCTGCTAACACCCTTCAAAGCCAATCTCACGAGCAAACCTATCTACCGTAACAATCATAATGGGAATATTAGACGCGTTACCGTTCTCACCTTTGGTTGACCCTGACAGCAGCATTGGCGACAGTTCTAGCACCCAAGGTACCTCTTTGGTACTGCCCGTATTTAATGCACGACTGATGTATCTCATGTAAGTGTCGCCAATGACCACTTCTAATATGTCTATAATAACTCTTAGTTTAATTTTTTAATGATAATGATAATCATTAGTGTTATAATTATTTTCGTATTTAGCATCCACATCTTTTAACTCAAAACCCTCAACTACTTCTATCTGAAAGGAAATACGATGCCGTCTCTTTCACGTTCCGAATCTGCCCAAAAAAAACAATTAAGAATGGCAGTCAAGATTGGCTTATTAATGAGTATTAGCCATGCTGCATACGCTGAAGAAACGGCAAATAGTATTGAAAATGACCAAAATAAAAAAGAGAATATTGCTACGGTTAGTTCGACACCAGCGACCACCTTAGATACCATCACGATTTACGCTGACAGCTACCGTAGTACGGGTACTAAAACTGCATTAGACCCTAGTGATGCCCCAATGAGCTATAGCAGAATCAATCAAGAACTATTACAAAAACGTCAAGCAGATAGCGTTAATGCGGCGTTACGTTATGAGCCTGGGGTGAGTACTGAGAGCCGCGGTACGGTATCTATTTTTGATGAATACAACATTCGTGGTTTTAAGACTTATTCCAATTTTTATGATGGATTGCGCCTCCCCTACGACGGCGCTTGGAACCTGATGCCGCAAGTAGACATTTATGCGACTGAAGCGGTAGAAGTGTTAAAAGGCCCAGCATCTTCACTTTACGGCTACGCGGCACCAGGTGGCATGGTCAATCAGGTCGCCAAAACACCAAAAAGCACCCAAGAGTCTGAAGTACAGTTGCGCTTTGGCAATCAAAACCTCAAAGAAGTGGCAGTCGATATGACCGGCCCTATCTCAGATACGCTTAATTATCGCTTGGTGGCATTAAAACGTAAAAAAGAGGGTCAGATGCAGACCACAGAAGAAGAGCGCACTTTAATTAATCCGTCACTTGAATGGCGACCGACAGAAGATGTCTCCGTTCTTGCCAATATTTTTTATCAAGACGATCCAGAGATGGTGCCTTCTACCCCGCTGCCGGCTGTTGGGACAGTCTACAATGCCAGTTATGGCAAGCTAGGCAGTGATGCCTACGCAGGAGACGAATGGAATCATTTTAGCAAAGAAGTAATAATGCCAAGTGTGACTGTCAACTGGGCTATCAATGACAAATTAACCTTTAAGCATATCCTACGCTATACCGATGCCGAAGCGCAGCAGCGCAATATGTACAATCAAGAAGGGTTTATCACGGGTAGCGACAAGATTTTAAATCGTGTGGCCTATACCACTGATGAAAAGATGAACAACTGGACCACCGACAATCAGCTGGCTTATCAGTTAGATACTGCCAATACATCGCACAATTTATTATTCGGTGTGGAATATCAAGAAACGGACAGTAGCGCCACTTATTACGATGCTGGCGCAGATGGCACCCCCAACCTTGATTTGTCCAATCCTGATTTTTCGCAAATCGATGCTGGCACACTACCATTAGATATTTATCGACAGAAACAAGACATCGAACAAAGCCAGCTGGGATTTTATTTACAAGATGAGATGCAGTGGCAAGATTTGACGGTAGTGGCAGGATTACGCCACGATAAGTTCGACAGTACTACCGAGCAAACCGACGCCTCTAAAGGTGCGGTTTATAGTAACAAAACGATTGATAACAGCGCATCAAAAACCAGTGGTCGCCTTGCTGCCATTTATGACTTTGATAATGGCTTCTCTCCTTATGCCAGCTATTCACAGTCGTTTCAGCCTGTTGTCGGTAGCAACTTCATTACTAATAAGGCATTTGAGCCAACCACCGCTGACCAGTTAGAAGCTGGTATCAAATATCTGTCCCCAGATCGCGCCACACAAGGAACGTTGGCGGTGTTTGATATCACGCAAAAGAACGTCGTAGTAACAAACCCTGCTAATTCTCAACAGAAAGTTCAAACGGGTGAAATCACCTCTAAAGGGTTCGAGGTTTCAGGCAGCCACATGCTAAGTGATTGGGTAGATATTGCTGCAAGCTACAGCTATACCGATGCTGAGATTACCGAAGATGAATTCAACCCTGACGTGGTCGGCAATACGCCAGCACAAACCGCTAAACACAAAGCAACACTGTGGGCAGACTATTACGCCACAGATAAGCTTACTCTCAATGCAGGGGTTCGATATGAAGACGGCATGCAACTTGATAAGCAAAATTCAGACGAGCTGCCAAGTGTGACCTTGGTAGATATTGGTGGCAGCTATCAAATCCATCCGATGCTCACCGTTGGCGCTAGTATCAATAATTTGTTTGATAAAACCTATGTCGGTACTTGCTACGATAGTAATAACTGCTGGATGGGACCCGAGCGCCAGATGTCCGTCAGTCTAAAGGCCAACTTTTAAACAATATAGAGCTTATCATTACTAGAGAATGTCCGTTTTATATACTGGCGCTATCTAAACTGATAACTTAAAAAATGAAACACTTAAATTAAGAAAGGCATTAAAATGGCAAAACCCGCTCCAAGAACATTGAATGTTGTTCGTACCAAATACATCACGCCACAGATGTACCGCGTCACGCTTGGCGGTACTGGCCTGCTTGACTTTCCAAAAGATCAAGAAAGCGCTTATATTAAACTCATATTTCCTCAAGACCATGGGGCTCGGCCACTGATGCGCACTTATACCATTAGCGGACAACGTGAGGATGAAATAGATGTGGATTTTGCTTTGCATGACGCTGAAGGGCCTGCTTCAATGTGGGCACGTAACGCCCAAGTGGGTGAGCAAATATTGGTCGGCGGCCCAGGGCCAAAGAAGCTGATTAATAATGAGGCAGATTGGTTTTTATTGGTTGGTGATATGACAGCGCTACCAGCCATTAGCGTTAATCTTGCCCAGCTACCTGCTGATGCCTGCGGCTATGCAGTCCTTGAGGTCACCAGTGAAGCGGATAAGCAACTACTCAAAAAACCAGACAACGTTGACATTCACTGGGTGATCAACTCACATCCAAATACCGAAAGCAGCCCATTACTTGAAAGGGTTAAAACGCTTACGTGGCTAGCAGGCCAGCCTGCGGTGTGGGCAGCATGTGAATTTCATAGTATGCGCGCCCTGCGCCATCACTTTAAAACATATTTTTCAATACCAAAAACGCATTTATACATATCCAGCTATTGGAAAGTCGATAGCACAGAAGACCAGCATAAAGTTGAGAAGCAGAAAGATGCAAAAAATCTAGGGGCTGTATAGAATTGAGGAACCATTGAAAAACATAAGCAACGCCTTACTCTACTGTTTACCACAACAAAGAAATAAGGCATCACTTATGACTCGCACCAAGCTCAACGATGAACTTTGGCACAAGCTATTTATTATATTGCGACAAATTAACGTATATAACAAGCCCAATCTAAGACGTACCATTAAAGGCATGCTGTACCGCATAAGAGTAGGCTGTCCATGGCGAGACTTACCTTCTTATTTCGGTCATTGGTCTCGCATATATCATCAATACCGTTATTGGCGTAAAACCGGTAAATGGCAAAAGCTCATGAAAATAATCACTTAGATTAACACATGAAATGCAATACCAAATGCAAGGTGAAAAAAAGACCTAGATGCGCTAGCATCAAAGTTTTTATCCACCGACCAAAGTGAGATTGCAACCATGAGCTATACACATCTAAGCCTAGGTGAACGATACCAGATTTATGCCCTTAAAGGGGCAAAACATAGTATTAATTTTATAGCGAGGGCGTTAAACAGAAGTCCCAGTACCATATCAAGAGAGCTTAGGCGTAATAAAAGCCTACGAGGTTACCGAGCAAAGCATGCTAATAACAAGGCTTGTGACAGACGGGCTAACAACGCCACAACTATTGTGGCTGACCTCTGGGCATGGGTGACAGACAAGCTTAAAGAGAACTTGCGTCCTGAGCAAATATCTGGCGTTCATGGTGGTATCAGTCATACCCGTTAAGTCGAACTCTAAAAACAGCAACAATGACACACTAGACTGGTATTTGTATCGTTGCCGTCACTTGGTAGAAAACGCTTTTGCTAGGTTGAAACATTTTAGGGGCATTGCCACGCGATATCATAAGCTCAAAGATAGCTATGCAGCAGCGGTAATGCTTGCTTGTGTCTTTATCTGGTTGCCACTCATTTGAATTCTATACACATCCTAAAAGGTATTGTTAAATTATCATAATCGCTATGTTGAATTGACCGAGGAAGGTAAACGATAATAAACCTAAAGGCTAAAAGCTAAAAGGTAAGAAACTCAATCTATAACAGCTGAACGAATATGAGCGGCGGGGAAAACGGCGCTAAATGTCGAGCCTTTGCCTTCTGACGATTCAATTTGCAAAGTCGTGTCATATTGATATAACACATGCTTTACAATCGCCAGCCCCAGCCCCGTACCACCTGTCGCACGACTGCGCCCGCTATCCACTCGATAAAAACGCTCGGTCAACCGTGCGACATGTTGTGGCGCAATACCAATACCATCATCACTGACGGCAAACCGACAGCCTTCTGCAGTCTTTGCCCAGCTGATGACGATATTACCTGCTTTTGGCGTGTATTTAATCGCATTAATCACCAAATTGGATAACGCACTGTTCAAATACATCTCCGAGCCGTAAAGACCATCATAGGTATCTATCTGTAAATGCAGCGTATGGCCATATCCTTGGTTGTAAGCCTGCGCATCATCATAGACATGCGTGAGCAGCTTGGTCATATCAATATAATGCAGCTCATGTGTCTCTTCGATTTCAATCCGAGACAGCAGCAGCAAGTCATTGACCACTCTATTCATGCGCGCGGTCTGCTGCGTCATTAATTCAAAGCCGCGTCGCCATTGCCGCGGCATGTCTTCCTGATCTGAGAAATTTTCCAGATAGCCCATCAGTACAGTCAATGGCGTTCGTAACTCATGCGAGACATTTGCCACAAAGTCGCGGCGCATTTGCTCTAAGTGTTGTAAGCGGGTCACATCATAAATAATCAGCAGCTTTTCATCGCCAAAAGGCGTGAGCTCACATTTAAGATAACGGTTAGGATCTTGCCATGACTTCATATGTACACCATCATTGGGTGTCACCATGCTCTGATAGTATTGCCGAAACTCAGGGACGTTAATAAAGTCAAAAATACTTTTGCCATGATCCGCTGACTGCAACAATAACAAATCCTCGGCGGCCTGATTCCACCACTCCAAACCATCATCGTCGTTTAGCAAAATAACCGCATCTCGCAGTGCGCGTAAGGCACTTCTGATTTTTTTCAGCTGATCGGTGGAGTATTGCTCGATGTCCTGTTGCTCAATATCCCTTGGCGTTATCATGTGTTTCTCTCTTTTTTATTACCAGTATGATGCTTAGCACTTATTATTAGCACTGACTATTCTTAGCACCAAATATTCTCAGTACTTATGCTTCTCAGTACTCAATATTCTAAATATTTATGCCTCTGAGCACTGAATGTTCTTAACGCTGGTTTCCTGCCTCGTAAGCTGCCTTGTAAATAATGGGCTATTTTTCAAAATCGATAGCGTTATTCAACCAGACTCGAAAACCGATAACCGGTACCGCGAACCGTTTGAATCAAGGCACTGCAACCATAAGGCTGTAGTAATTTGCGTAAACGCCGGATGTGCACATCAATCGTACGATCTTCGATATAGACATTGCCGCCCCAGACCTGATCTAGCAGCTGGGTGCGCGTATAAGCACGCTCGGGATGACTCATAAAAAACGCCAGCAAGCGATATTCTGTCGGTCCGATATCAATGACTTTATTATCAGCGGTGATACGCTGGCTTTTAGGATCGAGGCTAAGCTTGCCTATTTCAATTGGCTTATCGCTACTAAGCGCACGACTACGGCGTAATACGGCTTTGATTCTGGAGATTAATTCACGCGTTGAAAAGGGTTTGGTCATATAGTCATCAGCGCCCGCATCAAGCCCATGAACCTTACTATCTTCCTCACTTTTGGCCGTCAGCATAATCACGGGTATCTCAGCCAACATCTCATCATTTTTAAGCATACGGCAAAAATCAATACCACTTTTATCACCCGGTAACATCCAATCTAGCAAAATCAACGCGGGTCTATGATCCACCACTTGTTGATGCGCTTCTGCGACGTCAGCCGCTTGTAAACTCTCAAAGCCCGCCATCTCTAGCGTCATTACCACCATCTCACGAATTGCAGGTTCATCTTCGACAATCAAAATCTGCTCATTGCGCATACCATCGCCTCATTATTGAAAGACAAAAAATTGGAAAACAAAAATACTAAGCCCTTATCAACGTCTGCCCATTAAACGGCTTAATTATGACAGTTTGATGACACAGTGACTCGATACGTTAAATGCTGCGCCTTAAACATTGCAGCTCAAACACTGTACTTTCAGCCCTATACTTTAAGCGCTGTGCTTTGAACGCTTAGCCTTAAACCCTTACGCCCCAAAAAAAACCAACGGCTCATCATAACGAATTTTGCGCTAGATAGCAGCCGCAATCCCCTTAAACGACTGCTTTATTGGGCTGCGTTTTTAATTGACCAACTTTTTTCATAAAAATGTCTTATTTCATCAAACTGTCATATTTGCTCGGCACAATGTGCTCATTGACCACCGAGCGTCTTGGCAGCAAAACCTTGCTAACCAAATATCGTTAGCAATACATTACTAAAAACCTGGGCAACGACATTGTTATTCATAAACGCCCAATACTTAAATCTGATTACTTTTTAGGAGAAATAATGCGTTATTCATTAATGGCTTTAGCAGTCGCGAGTACCTTTACCTTAGCTGCTTGTAATCAAACCCCCAATAGTAATGAAAGCAATGAGCCGGCTACTTCGGCGCAATCAACCCCCGCCTCTACCGACAGCGCAAACGTTCAGTCGACAGACAATGTATCGATGAATATCACCGGCGCAGGCGCCTCTTTCCCGCAGCCTATCTATGCTAAATGGTCAGATGCCTACAATAAAGCAACAGGCGGTCAAGTGAACTATCAGTCGATTGGTTCATCGGGTGGTATCAAACAAATCGTCGCAAAAACCGTTGATTTCGGGGCCTCTGATGCGCCAATGACGCCAGCTGAATTAAACGAAGCCGGTCTGATTCAATTCCCGACCGTTATCGGCGGCGTGGTACCTATCGTCAATATCGATGGCGTTGCCCCTGGTCAATTAAAGCTAGATGGGAAAATGCTAGCTGACATCTATCTTGGCAAAATTAGCAAATGGAGTGACCCTGCCATCGCTACTATGAATCCTGGCTTAACCCTTCCTGACGCCGCCATTACCACAGTGTTCCGTTCAGATGGTTCGGGCACGACCTTTAACTTTACTGATTATTTAGCCAAAGTGTCAAACGACTGGAAAGACAGCGTTGGCGTCGATAAAACCGTGAAATGGCCAACCTCAGCAACCGGTGCTGGCGGTAAAGGTAACGAAGGCGTTTCAAGCTATGTGACGCGTATGAAAAACTCTATCGGCTACGTTGAATATGCCTATGCTAAGCAAAATGGCATGTCACACGTTGCTCTGAAAAATGCCGCCGGCAACGTCGTGCAACCGTCTGCACAGACATTCGCCGCCGCTGGGGACATTGATTGGTCAAAGCAAGAAGGCTTTTATAAAGTCATCACCAACTCTGAGACCGACCAAGCATGGCCTATCGCTGCTGCGACCTTTATCTTAGTCCACAAACAGCCGCAAGATGCTAAGCAGGTGGCAGGTGTCCTTAACTTCTTCGATTGGGCTTATGCTCAAGGCGATGATGATGCGATGAGCCTTGATTACGTGCCTTTTTCTGATACGGCCGTGGCTTTATTTAAAGCGAAATGGAACGAGGTGGTAGACAGCGAAGGTAAGCCTGTTTATACCTCAGCACAGTAGCTCGAAACTTACTAATTCAAGGCTTATTAATTCGAGAATAAGCTAACTAATGCCATCAAGCAAATACTGAAAAGCGTGTTTGCTTGGTGACGTCTTAGCCGTAATGAGCTTAATAGCTGGTTGTTAGATGACACAGTTTATTACGGTAAGACGCTAAAGCTAAAATCCCTAAGGTTTTTTACAATCAAGCTTTCACACTAGCAAGCGTTAACACCATTCATCATTAACATAATGAAAAGTTAGAGCGATAAACAACAGAGGCTTTTATGGCAGACCTAAAATCCCAACTGGCAAAACAAAAACGCTACGATGCAGTTTTTGTTAATGCCACCAAAGCATTTGCAATCTTGGTGCTCTTGTCGCTTGGCGGCATCATGCTGTCATTGATTGTCGGTGCGTGGCCAAGTATCACTGAGTTTGGCTTGGGATTTTATACCAGCAATAACTGGGATACGGTGAACGACCAATACGGTGCGCTTGCACCCATTTACGGAACGGTGGTCACCTCGCTCATCGCTATCTGTATCGCCGTACCAGTCAGCTTTGGGATTGCTATCTTTTTAACGGAACTTTGTCCCAATTTTTTGAAAAAGCCACTGGGAATTGCTATCGAGCTGCTGGCAGGTATCCCTTCTATCATCTACGGCATGTGGGGCTTGTTTATCTTTGCACCGTTTTTTGGTGATCACATTCAGCCTTGGTTTATTGAAAATATTGGCCCCCTACCTATTATTGGTAAGGTTTTTACCGGTGCGCCGATGGGACTGGGTATGTTTACCGCCTCGCTAATACTAGCGATTATGATTATTCCTTTTATCGCCGCCACCATGCGCGATGTTTTCTCTGTTGTGCCAGACCTGCTAAAAGAATCCGCATACGGCATGGGCGCCACTACGTGGGAGGTCATGTTTAAAATCATCTTACCTTATACCAAAGCAGGTGTGGTTGGCGGCGTGATTTTGGGACTTGGTCGGGCGCTTGGCGAGACGATGGCTGTTACCTTTTTAATTGGTAATGCTTTCAATATCAGCCCAAGCCTATTTACCTCTGGGGTGACTATTACCTCAGCGCTGGCCAACGAGTTTGCCGAAGCGTCAAGTGAGCTGCACTTAGCGTCATTATTACATTTAGGATTAATCCTGTTTGTCATTACGTTTATCGTTTTATCCATATCTAAGCTGATGCTCATGCGTATTGACCAAAAAGCAGGTAATTAAACACACTATTTGAAAAGCTAACAAAGCAAGCCGAAACAAACTAAAACACGCTATTTGCAGCCATTATTTGACCTAAGAAGGACAAACACTTCATGACTTTAGCACCAGTCACTACTCAAACTACGCAGCCAAGCCAGCCTTCTGTACGCTTTGAAGATCGCTACAACAAGCGTCTTTATAACAAGCGCCGTTTTATCAATAGATTGGGACTTGGTTTTGCCTTATCAGCGATTGTATTTGGTTTGTTTTGGCTGATTTGGATTTTGATTACGCTGTTTGTTGAAGGATTTCAAGGTTTAATCGAGATGCCTGTTTTTATGGCAGATACCCCGCCACCGATGGGCGAAGGTGGCCTACGCAACGCCATTGTTGGCTCAGCGATGTTGGCTTTTTCGGGTTTGGCGATTGGTGCACCAATAGGCATGATGGCTGGCATTTATTTAGCAGAGTTTTCACATGGCAGTATGCTGGGTAAAGTCACCCGATTCTTAAATGATATTTTATTGTCGGCCCCATCTATCGTGATTGGTCTGTTTATTTATGCCTTGATGGTCAAAGGACAGAGCTTTTCGGGTTGGGCCGGTGCTTTGGCATTGGCGCTGATTGTGATTCCTATTGTCGTGCGTACGACGGAAAACATGCTAAACCTAGTACCTAATACCCTGCGCGAAGCTGCTTATGCACTGGGCACACCAAAATGGAAGCTGGTCAGTACGGTGACGCTTAAAGCCGCTAAAGCCGGTCTGACTACCGGTGTACTGCTCGCTTTTGCGCGTATTACCGGTGAGACCGCGCCTTTGCTATTCACCGCGCTAAACAACCAATACTTTAGTACCGATATGAGCCAACCGATGGCCAACTTACCCAATACGATTTATCAGTTTGCCATGAGTCCTTATGACAACTGGCATGCACTGGCTTGGGCGGCGGCGCTACTCATTACCGCGACAGTATTATTCTTAAATATCGCCGCACGCTTTATCGGTGGCAAAGACCATAGCAGATAATTTAAGTCTAACAAACGTATAGCTAAGAGCAAAAAAAATACCCCATTTAACAAAACTTTAAAACAGCTGGAAACCATTATGACTGATGTATTAGAGAGAAAAGCGACTAAGCCGATGACAGATACCAGCAGCAAACGCCGTTTACTAGATGACGCTATGTTTAATCATGGTCAGCATAAACAGCCAGATATCGCCCATCTTATCAAGCAAACCATGGCAGACATGCCCGACAACATGCCGCCTGCCAAGATTACCATTCGCGATTTAGACTTTTATTATGGTGATTTCCAAGCGTTGAAAAACATCAATATCGATATTCCAGAAAAAAAAGTCACCGCTTTTATTGGTCCCTCAGGCTGCGGAAAATCAACGCTGCTACGTACCTTTAACCGTATGTATGACTTGTATCCAAGCATGCATGCTGAAGGTCAAATTACCCTTGATGGCCAAAATATTTTGGCCAAAGACATGGATGTTAACTTGCTGCGTGCGCGTGTCGGTATGGTCTTTCAAAAGCCCACCCCCTTCCCGATGTCCATTTATGACAACGTTGCATTTGGCGTCCGTCTTTACGAGAAGCTCAGCAAAGCAGAGATGGATGAACGTGTCGAGTGGGCACTCAAAAAGGCGGCGTTATGGCTGGAAGTTAAAGACAAACTTAAAGCGTCAGGATTGTCATTATCGGGCGGTCAACAACAGCGACTTTGTATCGCCCGCGGAGTAGCAACGAAGCCTGAAGTCTTGCTATTAGATGAGCCAACGTCAGCGCTTGACCCCATCTCTACCGGCGCAATTGAAGATTTGATTACCGATTTAAAAAATGACTATACCATTGCTATCGTCACCCACAATATGCAGCAGGCCGCGCGCGTCTCCGACTACACCGCTTATATGTATTTGGGGGACATGGTAGAAATGGGTGAGACAGATCAAATATTCACCAACCCAGCACAAAAAGCGACTGAAGATTATATTACTGGTCGTTATGGCTAAGTCGCTGTTCGCTTAAAGCAATCATTTTTAGTGGTCATTTATCACGCTACTCATTTTGGCAATATTTTTATGAGCAACACCAATACGATTAAGGAAGCAAGCATGGCGATAACGGCAAAGCATTTATCAAAGAGTTTTGATAATGACTTACATGACGTGATTGAGCTGTTTATGCAAATGGGTCACATGGCAGCAGAGCAAGTCATGGTTGCGACACGCGCCCTGATAGCTGCAGATGAGGCGACCGCAAAAAAAGTGATTGAAGATGATCATCTGATCAATCAGCTAGATATTAAAATCGATGAGCAAATTATTTTGTTAGTCGCCAAGCGCCAGCCAGCCGCCAATGATTTGCGTTTAGTGATGGCGCTCAGCAAAGGCATTGTCGACTTTGAACGTGTCGGTGACGAAGCAGAAAAAATCGCCCGTATGGCCTGCCAATTGATTGAAGATGGCGCGTCACCAAGAGGTTATTCGGAGGTTCAGCATTTATCCAATCAGGTGCGCTTAATGCTGCTTGATGCGATTGATGCCTTCTCAAATATGAATCCGCAGCAGGCATTTACGGTCTTGCAAAGCGATACCGCGGTCAATGAAGAGTATCAATCGGCCACGCGTGCCTTGATGACCTATATTATGGAAGACAGCCGCCATGTGTCTAAGGTGATTAATATACTATGGGTATTGCGCGCCCTAGAACGGGTGGGCGATCATGCTCGCAACATTGCTGAGCTGGTTATTTTTTGCACTAGCGGCAAAGATGTGCGGCATACGGACTTTATACAAGTCGAACAAATCGTCCAGCAAACGACTGATGCCGGCATGAGTAATAATATTAATAAATAGACAAAAAAATTTTCTCAATTAACCCCTCTTCAAGGCCTTTATATATACTTAGTTATACATCTTTCTTAAGCGCCGTTACTTGTATTAAAAACAGTTTATGCCTATCTTTTCTAGTCAAGAGTTTGCCACGCTCTCATACTTATTCAAAAAAGCCATTATAGGCCTCATAAATAGAGATCTATAATGGTTTAATCCTATCTTTTCTCAGGTGGTATAAGAATTTTCTGATGTAAATACTTTCTCTTTACATAATTTCCTTATTATTAATAAGTTAGCGATGGACAGTAAAAATCATCCTTTTCAGCTATAACTGGGCATTGGCGCTATCAACCTCAGCATATACCGCTGTGCTACCGTCTTTGTTGATTTGCATCACTTGATAAGGTGAAAATTTATTTTGGTACTCCATCCCGGGGCTACCCATTGGCATACCGGGTACGGCAAGACCAATAGCCTCGCTTGGCGGATTGGCTAAAAACTGGGCTATATACTTGGCAGGCACATGACCTTCGAATATATAACCGTCGCTCGTGACCGCCGTGTGACAAGAGCGCATATTGCTCGGGACACCATAGCGTTCTTTAAAAACTGCTAAGTCGGCGACATCTTGTCCCGCCGCAGTCATACCGTGATGTTCGGCATGGCTAATCCACTCCTTACAGCAGCCACAATTGGCATCTTTATAAACCGTCGCAGAGACGTTTCTCAGCGCATCACTGTTACTGCTAGAGCTCGTCGACTCAGTTTTAGACGTTTGGACTTTTGAATTCTGGCTGTCTGTTGCCGTCTCTACAGGCGCTGTGGTTGCAGCAGTGGTATTGGTGTCGTTACAAGCAAATAACGACGATGTCACTGTCAGTAGGATAAGCGCACCAAACAATTTATGCTGCTTAAAAGTTAAGTTATGGTTATCAGGTTTCATACATACCCTCTCGTCATTTATTGTTTAATGTCGCATGTGATATTTATAATCTTAGATTAACACACCAAGTGCAACGCTTAATTAATATTATAGAACGCCTGCATAGGCGTCTTAAACCCTAATCGTTTTCTTGGTCTGTTGTTTAGTTTGTTCTC